>NZ_JBMKHJ010000004.1:0-265193 GCF_049237265.1 Enterobacter cloacae complex sp. IR5384
TCAGACACCGTCTGAATTTGCAGCGGGCTGGAGAAAGGGTCATTCTGAGAATGAAGATTCCGACGTTACTAACTGAGTGTTGTATCTAATCGTGGGGGCAGGTCAATTTAGTAAGCTGAACTTTCTTCAGTGGTAAAACGGCACTATACCACTTACCTTTATTCAGTGGATTACCACTTACTTTTCTTCAGTGGCTAGACGTGCTAATGGTCTGCATCCTACGAGGCCACTGAACTTTCTTCAGTGGCCTACTTGTCAATAATCCACACCATTCTGGGGAATTAAATACAGCTTAAATAGAGTTAAATACTCGTTAAATGCCCCCTCCTGCCGTCTGGTGTCACTGGCTCGCCTGTGGGATTTGGTGATCGTTATATCGAGATGTACACAACGAACCCGCGCCAGTGCTGGATGCGTTAAATCTGTCAACCAAATGTGTGTCAAACCAGTTTACACCCCTCCTCATTTCAAGCCGAAAAAATTAATTTTCTTCGAAAAAACAACTGAAAACCTCCATTTCTGGGCCTGTGAGAGCCTCTCAGCGGGGGGGCTTGGATATGGGTGGGTCAGTTCGCGATTGTGTGGAGATAACGCCGCTACGGGCTTCTGGTGAAGCGTAGAAGGGATTGGTGGGTTGGCTGTTTACATTGTTGTGGGAAATGGTACGAAATGGTGGCGGCCTGGCTCGGTGAATATCACCCGTTGGTGGCTGACGTAGTGGCCTGCTGGCAGGTATAAGAACTCACCTCTAACTTACACAATGTACATGTGTAAGTTAGCAAGTCATTGATTCTTATGAGTCGTGTTGTGGATGAACATCTAAGAGGCTGTCTTATGCAGAATTTATGCAGAATCAGGCAAGGTTTATTCATTACTAGAGCCAGCATGTGTGGTGTGCAAAGGACTACCCTTCGATATTTTAAAATAATAGTTCATTTTTATTGAACCACCGCAGAGACGGTCCAGCAGATCCCCAAGTGAGACCGGATATTTTCCGACACTAATATCTGAAGAGTGGCCCCCTCACTTTCGTTTCCCACCGCACGGGAGCGGGTGAAATAACATATAAAAAACCCTTTACAATGATCATATTATGATCAATATTTTCTTTGTAACTTACTTAATGAGACAGCGATGGGGGATTTTATGAAGAAGGTCGAACCAGTCAGAGACAAAGAGAAGATCGCAGAGGTTGAAAGACTGCTGCGCCAGAATAACAGCAGCGCTATCTACGGTGATTTGTGGGTGTTCCTGAATCAGACAGCGGCGCGGATTGGTGACGCTCTTAAGTTGCGGTATGCCGACTTTAACCATATCGAAGGGAACGTGTTGAACCTGAAGGAACAGAAGACCGGGAAGACACGCTCAATTATGTTGACACCAAAAGCACTTGAATTGGTGGCACAGCGCCGTGCTGATAATCCAGGTCAGGAATACCTGTTCGAAGTGGACAGCAACCGGGCCAAAGGAAAACCGATCAGCCGGGTAACGGTATCAGCCAAATTCAAAGAGGCCGGGGATATGCTCAATCTTCACATCGCGGCGCACAGCCCACGCAAGAACCTTGGTTATCACGCTATAAAACGTGGGGTCAGTCTGCCGACGCTCACGAAGCTGTACGGGCATTCATCGCAGGCGGTCACGCTGGCGTATTGTGGGATCATGGAAAAGGATGTTGAAGACGTATTCCAGGCAATCGATTATTGAGGGTGCAACTATGAAGAAAGTTTTACTCTGTGTTGTGGCACTGCTGCCGCTGGCGGCTCATGCAGGAAAAATCACCATGAGCAACCCCGACGAACAAGAATTAAAGGGCGGAAAGAAGCTTTGCACTTACGAAAACAGCATTTACTTGTTCACGTTGGTGACTCGCTCGCAATCCTGCCCTTTCTCAAAAACGTTCGATACAAATGATAATGAAAAGTGAAACGTAATTTTAACACTTCACTGACTGGTTACAGTAAGGATGTGTCAACTGTACATTGTTAGAGTTGCCATCACCACCTTCACGGACACGTACAATATGGTCATAAGAAACTGATTTTTCAGTATCAAGGTAACCCTGGCAAATCGGACATTTCAAAGCGTTGCGCAGAGCCACATCAATGAACACCTTACTTTTTTGTTCATCGCTGATTTTTGCAGATGTTCTCTTAAAATCGCCAGAGAGTATTCTCCCCTCCAATTCGGCCAGTTCGATGAGCTTACTCTCATCAATATTCTCTCCCTGCTTGAGTGATTTGATCACCGCATTTAAAAAATCACAGTAGCGAGTCACTCGGACGTTGCTGCCTGGTTTTTGTACTATCATTGCGATCAAGTCCTTAAATTCAATCATTATTCTCTCAAGCCTTGACCTGATTGTTATGAAGTCTTTAAAGAATTGACCGTTATTGTTGGAGAGTTGTTTTGCTACCAGTAGCACGGTTCCTAAAAACATTGGCGTTGAGTGGATTCCAGTCGGACCATAAAAATAAATCGCTGGATGAAGTCCCAGGCTACCATCGCCATTACCTGTAATTCTGTTGCTTAATGTTGTGGCTTTGGAAAGGATTCTTAATGTATCGGTACCCGACACATCATCAGGGTAATCTTCGATTTTTTTCAAAACACCATTCTGGTTGCAATCAGTGATCAGTAAGAAATCTTTCAAAACTTGGATCGCTGTCCTGACCCCCCTGGAACCGCCTAATGGAAGATCAAGAGTTTTGATAGGGCGATCAACCTCAGGTTCGAAGAGCAAACGATGCAGCTTTGCAGATTTCTCTTCAAGTTGCTGGGCAATGCCCTGATCAAACTCAGACCAGTAGCGATGGCCTTTACCAGCACGAATAATTGCTCGGGTTGCTATCGGAATACTTTTCTTGCGATTCTTTAAAAGCATTTCTTCGATAGCATCAAGAGGAGTTCCCTTCATATTAATGTTAAAAAATGAGGTTTCAGCCTTATCTACATCACCAACTACCCATTGGACGGAGATTCCACGGGACGTCAGTACACTGATTCTTCGCTGTTGCTCCTCGGTCAATGAAGCATCATCGGCAAGCAGTTTCTGATAATATTCCCAGCTGCCGACCCTGTCCTTAACAAGCTTTCTCGTTCTATCAGCAGCGCGGCGTTGCTCACGAGGAATATCATGCCCAAAAAGTTGATGGGATATATGACCGTCGCCATAATCATCTTCTACCCAGGCACGTAATGCACTTAAACGGTGACCACCATCGATCACAAAAAGATTGGTTGATGATCGCCAAAGAATAACGGAAGGTATCAAATCACCATTGATGTAGCATTCGAGCAGAGATACGACCTGCTCAGGCCCCCAATGATTTGTTTCACGCTGGAAATCTGGTTTTCTCAGAAGCGCTGCAATTCCATTTCCTGATTTCAGTTCTCTTGCAGGAATACTGTTTAGAGTTTCAAATGAAGAATTATCCTGGATCTTTAAACCTAGATCAGCACGCTTAATCAGTGCATCTAAATTTACAAGGTTAGAACGAGCAGCCATGCTTATGTTCCTCAAAATGACAATCTGGTCATTATATCTCCAGCCAATGAGGTAACAACATGATTTTCTCTATTTGTTCAACCCTCTCACAAATATCACCTCAATTTAACCAGGCCAAACCATCAATCACGTAACAAACTGAACTTAAAGGAAAATTGTGCAAATAGCGTCCGGTAATCCCTGAACCGCTTTTCTCATGTCCTACCACCTGTTGCAAGTGTGCCAGGTTACCAACCCAGCCAGCTAAACATGTTGAGATCATGGTGTGCCTGAAAGAGTGAACCAACCGCCGTTGTCCATAGTCATCAAGATACGGGATGCCAAGTTGATCGCGGACATCCGCTAAAACTTTGCCTATCTTCGGCATGTTCTTACCCGACACAGGCGAGAAGATTTTCTCTTTCCATTGGCGGTTAACAAAATCAAGGAAACCCCACTCGATCAGTTTGGGATGGATCGCCACCTGCCTTGTAGCATTCTCGGTTTTCCCCTGCCCTCCTTCCGCTATCAGGAGATAGTGCCGCTGGCTATCTTCATCATATTTGATCTGTGATTTCTCCAGCTTGGCGATCTCCCCTCTTCTGGCTCCCGTATACGCCAATAACAAGGTGATCCATTTCTGCCAGCCATCAGGCTGCTTGAGCGCCCACCCTACAAACTTTCTCATTTCTGCTGCACTGTAAGCTCCAAACCTCGCTTTCGACGGTGCGGCGACTACTCCATCAGTCGGAGACTTCTCCAGAATGTCTTTATTGTCAGTCAGGAAGGTTTTGAACAACGATTTGTAAATCTTTAAATGCTTGTGGATAGACTCAGCGCCAACCAAATCTTCAGGTGGCACATCATCACACTCGATCAGTTGCTGAACCGTCATTGACCGATAAGGCTGCACAACACGCTTAGGCAAGTTTTCAACAACCTCCATCACCTGCTTAATGTCCTGTTTGGTGATCGTAGTTACGTCTGTGGATGCACCCAAGACAATCATCAGCACTTCCATAAAGCGTTCATTGGCCTGTGAGATTGCCTTCGTCCAGTTCAGAGCCTTTTCCTTTTTGTACATATTCCAAGCACCAGCCAGTGTTAACACATCCTTTGACTGTGCTTCTGTTTGTTCTTCCTCATCTTCTGAAGGCGCAACAACCTCGCGGTATTCCTGAACAACTATCGGCTGAAGATTGGGCCGTTCTTCACTGAGAAATTGTTGTGCCAGCCATTGTTCATTCTGCTGCTTCAGGCTATTGCCATACTCGGAAAGACGCTTACCGAAGTGATCCGGTTGGATGGTTCCACGTTGGACCAAAGGAATTACAGGAGAAGCAAAAGACATGAGCAACTGCGCCTGGGTGTGGCTGTCAGTCTCTAACGACTTACGGAAAAACTTATTATCAGGCAGGCGAAAACGAACGTAATAAACCCCGTTACGTTTAATGGTGTGGCGTATGGTTTTGTGTCCCATTTGGAGAGCCTCAATGTGTTACGGCTGAACAATACGGGACGAAAAGGAGTAATAATCTTTTGATTTATATGAGGATAATCGCCAGGACTACGCTGGCATTATCCAGATCAGGTAATACGGGTATTTCTCAGCCTTCAACGAAGAAGGGCACCCCGAGTCAAAATACTTTTAAAACAAATAGTTAGATGCAAACATTTGCTTGAATTTAGTGTAACCGTAGCGAAGGCCACGGTGCAAGGGGTTTCTACAAGGCCAGTCGCATGCAGCATGTGGCCGCAGCTTATCGTAGGGAGATCATTCCTTTATTTTTTAGCTATACGTTTCGCGATAATTAAATCATTGTTACCTAAACACGATAAATTCGTTGTTTTTAAACCGTTACAACATGATATTTTTTCATGTGGAAAATATTTTGCAGAGGCAATAATAAAAGTTTCATTCAAAACAAATAACGAAATCAATAGAAAGGAAAACCAAAAGACGCTTTAAATAAATTAATTAAACAGGCGTAATAATGTAATTTTTTGACGAAAACAGATAAGCAAGATTAATGTATTCTTAGTTTTACCCAAGAACGCCCGTCAATCCCCATAAAAATTAACTCCTTGTTTTATAATGAGTAGATCAATCCGCTCTCAAACTCCCCTTTTTAGCCATGCGTGCCAGTATTGATGAAGATCAATAAATAAAACGTGAATATCCGGGATAGTTGCTGCGCGTTACAAAAAAAGTGATTTAGAAAAAATCACCGCAACCTCCTTTTTTAAATTAAATATAACAAGACGTTATATCCTCCCGCCAGGATAGCGAAATAATTTTATTGATGAGAGTTTGGAAATGAAATGTATTAAAACCGCCGTATCTGTTTTTATTTTAACTTCTGTTCCTGGCACAGCAGTTCTTGCCTCTACCTCGCCGGTTACATCCAGTTGGGGGGACGCATATATTTCCGCAAAGAATGAGCAATTTACTGCCACACCTGTTATTACCCTGCCGACGCAACAAACACCGGTTGCACCACAGCCAGTATTATTAGCCCCTCACCTGGACGGGCAGCATATTGAGCCTGGTCAGGCGCCCACGCCTGTTCTGCCGCCGCAGAAAACTCCCGTGAAACAAATTGCGGTTGACCCAATACAAACCTCTGTTGATGGTTCTGCAACGGCGTTGAAAACCGCGCAGGCAACACATTTAGACGGTCAACACAACCAGGTCATTAATGGTCGTGATGGCCGTCCGGGCAAAGACGGCGTGACGACGATCATCACCCGTAATGTCACTGATACAGCCGCCGTTAAACAGATCAATACGCTGACTACGCAAACAGCCGGGCAAGCACAGGAGCTCAACGCGGCCCGACAAATGCTTATTCAGCAGCAAAAAAGTTCTAACGCACAGTTTAAAAGCCTTAAAGACGACGTGGACGATAATAAAAAAGAGTCCCGTAGTGGAATCGCCGGTGCCGTTGCTATCGCTTCAATGCCGCAAGTCGAGCGGGATCAAACGTTTATGGTGAGTGCGGGTGCCGGGACTTTTCATGACGAAAGCGCCGTTGCGGTAGGCGCGTCCTTCCATGCGGGTGAACATGCCATTGTGAAAGCGGGTGTCACCACCACAACGAATAACGATTATGCTGTAGGGGCGGGTATAGGGCTTGGCTGGTAATTAAAAACAACCACATAGAGTAAAACCATTAATCGCAAGTTGCGTTTAAATTCCTGAAATAATTTAGATATCTGCTCTTACAATGACATGCTTTGTTTATATCAAAGCAAGAGCACAATTAAATGATTTACTGGGGTGTAAAATTAAAATAATTTACTGGTCATTAGCGGTGATAGTTATTTTTATAATAATTATCATCATCACAGCATATATTAAAATTGTGATGTTAGTGCAATGAAAAAAACGATATTTACTGTAGTCATACTCAGCATAGCGTATTTTCTCGGCGGATGTGCAACAAAGGCGTCAAGGATGCAGGAGTGTCTTAATGAAGGCATTTCTAAAGACACCTGTTATCTCGCAGAATCACAACGCCAGGCAGCGATCAGCAACGCGTCGATGAATGCGGCTTTTGCGAATGCGGCTCATGCGGTGCAACATGCACAAATGACACATAAGCACAGAAAAGAGCTTGCTCGTTCAGGATGTACGCAGGTTGAGGAAGCTAACGGCGAATGCACTGCAAATTCAGATAAAAGTCAATCGCGTGATTTAAAACAGCTCTCCCGCGAGGCCGAAGCGGTAATGAACGGTACCATCGATGACGGTGCGGCATTCCTGCTGGGGCAAGGATGGAAACCAAACAACGGTAAATGGCATAAACAGGGATATACCATAACGCTGGTGGTTGAAAAGGGAATTGTTGTGAACAGCCAGCTGTCAAAATGATGATCTAAACCGGCAACAATAAAGGGGTGGCTGCCCCTTTATTGCAAACTCACCATGCGAATGAACGGGAAGTCGTCACTCCAGCTGCCAGGCTCCGGCTTCGAATAATAACGCTGAGCCACCCCAGGCAAATACGTTTATTTCCCTTCGCCCTGCCTCAGGATAAATTCGGCTGCTTAAACACGCGTCGCCTTCATTGACAAAAACTTCCACGGATGAACTGTCGAAGAACAGACGCAGATTAAGCGTATTATCCAGGTTCAGCGCGACGCTTCGTGTCCCGCACAGGCCATACTGCGGATAGTTTCGCTCAAGAACCAGACGCTGCATTTGAGCATCCACGTAGACGCGCAGCCCCTCTCCCAGACTCATGCCGTACTGCTCGGCACTGCTATTGGCACAATCCCACTGCAGAATAACCTCCATCGCGTCGCAGCGCTCCACCAGAGCCATCTGCTGATGAGTCAGCGTACTGACCGGCCAGGGGAACCACGCTCGCCGGAGACCTTCGACCTCTCTGGCCGGTCGCATTTGCAGACGGTTATCCGCACTAAGCGTCAGTTCGCGCGGTAAAGAGAGCATGCCTGCCCAGCCGTCCTCCTGTTCCGGCTGGGAGGATTCCCACATGTCCAGCCAGCCGATAACGATGCGGCGACCATCAGGCGTGAGGAAACTTTGTGGCGCATAGAAATCATGCCCGCGATCCATCTCCACAAACTCACCTTCCCGCACAAAAGGCTGCCCGGGCTGCCACTCGCCCAACAGATAGCCGCTCTGGAAAAGATTACGATTTTTGAATCCTTCAGCGGCCATCCCCTGAGGCGAAAACATCAGCACGCGTTTGCCATTGAGCATGAAAAAGTCCGGGCATTCCCACATGTAGCCCATCTCTTTTTCAGCCACCGCCAGCACGCCCATATCCTGCCACTCACGCAGATCGGCAGAACGATAAATGCGCACCTGGCCCGTCTCACCGTCCCGTGCACCGACAACCATGTACCAGCTCTCCCCTTCACGCCACACCTTCGGGTCGCGGAAGTGATGCAGACCTGGCGGGGTATCAACGATCATTCCCTGCCGGACAAAATGAATGCCGTCACGGCTGGTCGCCAGACATTGCACCTGGTAGAGATTCGCCTCGTCATCAGGATCGCCGTGGAATTTATGTCCGGTGTAAATCAGCGCCAGCGTATCGCCATCCACCACCGCCGATCCGGAAAAACAGCCATCCTTGTCTTCAGGCCCTTCTGGCGCCAGCGCAACGGGGAGATGCTCCCAGTGAACTAAATCCTTGCTGCGCGCATGGCCCCAGTGCATAGGCCCCCACTGGGTGGAGTACGGATGATGCTGGTAAAAAGCGTGATACCAGCCGTCAAACCAGACCAGGCCATTTGGGTCGTTCATCCAGCCAGCGCGCGCAGCGAGGTGGTAACGCGGATACCAGCGCAGGTTGAGCCCTTCGCGTCTGGACTGAAGTTCCTGCTCTGCTTTAGTAATTGAATACGTCATTTCTCTACTCTTTCGATCAGATGGTGGAAGGTTGCGGCATGAGCGGGTCAGAAGAGGATTTACCCGAGCGCAACAGGAAGATGGAGATAAACGTGGTGCTGAAAACTAACAGCCCCATAATGAGATAGGACTGGGCGAAGCCGTATTTCTCATAGCTGTAACCCGCCAGCGGCGAGAGGACCGAGGCGATCACCGAGCTGGTACAGGCAAAGCCCACCAGATAGAGGGTGGAAGAGAGCCGTTTATCGAAATGTAAGCTGTTGTATTTAAAAATTGAGACCAGCAAAACGGGCAGTTCGACCGCGTGTAATAGCTTGGTAATGGAGATCAGTACCGGTCCCTCGACCAGCCCCGAAGCCACCATACGCATCGCCATCACCATTCCCGCAAAAATCAGGCCATTCTTTGCGCCAAGGCGGTTCACCAGCCATGGGGCGCAGAACATGCCCGCCGCCTCAAGGAAAACCTGGAAGGAGTTGAGATAGCCATACATGGCGTTTCCTTCCTGTAACGTCGGGAACTGGGAGGAGAAATAGACCGGGAACTGCTGGTCGTAAACGCCATAAATACAGGTGCCGATAACAAAAAACACCAGCGCCCAGAACCGCGGCAGCGTCAGCAGACGTAATGCATCTTCCAGCGTGACTTTACCGCCTGACACCGCTTCCTGCATGGCGTGCGGGGCGGAAGAGACCCTGAGACGCGCCAGCAAAACAAAAAACAGCAGTCCTGCAGAGCTTGCGACAGCGAAGTTCAGCTTCGGATTAATGTTAAACAGAAGTCCCGCGAAAAAGGTTGCCACCGCCCAGCCAAGCGATCCCCACATCCTCGCCTTGCCGAACTCAAACTGGCTCTGGCGGGCGACACGCTCGGTATAGGACTCCAGTACCCCTATCCCACCGTTAAACGTCAGGCCGATATAAATCCCGCCGAAAATACTGCCGAGTAAGACGTTAATCTGCAGCAGATAACCAAACAGCAAAAAGGCCGGACCAGAAAGAATGAGCAGGCTGGTCAGAAACCAGAGCAGGTTCTTGCGCAGACCAAGTTTGTCCTGAATGAATCCATAGCAGATTTGAGCGAAAAGCGCGGAGACAGAAAGCACGGCATAGATAATGCCGGTGTCGCCCGCTTTTAAGCCCACCTCCTGGTGGAGCCAGATGGAAAGCAAAGAGCCGGAAGAAGACCAGGTGACAAAAAAGAAAAACAGTAATGCGCTCAATAATGGATAGCTGTGAGAGTGATGCGTTTTCATCATGACATTCTCATGTTGGAGTAATGACAAAATGGTAACGTTAACATTGAGCGCTACTCATGCGGTTTGGATCAGATTCATGATGTTAATCACGAAAGTTAACGTTAACATTACAGAAGTGAGATCGCGATCAATTATTCATCAATGAAGCCTGTCTGGCTCCACTCACATGTCCACTTTCCTTTTACATCAGTAACTTAGTTGTATACTCTTTAACACGTGACATTAACGGAGTAAGAAAATGGCTTCCCTGAAGGACGTCGCAAAGCTGGCTAACGTATCGCTGATGACCGTTTCACGCGCGCTTAACAACCCGGAGCGCCTTAAACCGGAAACGTTGGAACGCGTACAGCAGGCTATTGAGCAGACCAGCTACGTACCCGATCTTTCCGCCAAGAAAGTACGCGGCGCGCATGCCTCGCCAAAAACCATAGGCGTGCTGGCACTCGATACGGTGACGACACCTTTCTCGGTGGAGATTACGCTGTCCATTGAAGAGACGGCCCGGATGCACGGCTGGAACAGCTTCGTCATGAATATGTTTACCGATGACAACCCGGAGGCAATCGTCGATCTGCTGCTCTCTCACCGCCCGGACGGCATTATTTACACCACCATGGGATTACGTCAGGTTCCTCTCCCGGCCAAGCTCCTTACCCTTCCCTGCGTGCTGGCCAACTGCGAAAGTATCGATGAAAAGGTCGCCAGCTATATTCCTGATGATGAACAGGGGCAGTACGCCGCCGTACAGGCGTTACTCGCCGCAGGCTATCGACAGTCCCTGTGCCTGCATTTACCCGCAGATCATCTGGCCACAACCCGACGCCGTCACGGGCTGGAACGTGCATGCCGTGAAGCGGGGCTCGACCCGGACCGTCTGGATCATAGTTATATGGCGTTTGGGGACGAGCACTATCGCGACATTCCGTCAGTTCTGCAGGCGCACATTCAGAATGGCCTTCCCCAATTCGACTCGGTTATCTGCGGCAACGATCGTATCGCATTGATGGTTTACCAGACCCTGCTGGCGCAAGGGATTCGCATCCCTGAAGATATCGCGGTGATCGGCTATGACAATATGGTAGGCATTGGAGAACTCTTTCTTCCGCCTCTTTCAACGGTTCAACTGCCGCATTATGAAATTGGTCGCCTCAGTGCTCTGCATATTATTAACGGTGAAACCCATCGGGAAACCACGCGCGTTGAAAGTCCATTTTTAATGCGGAATTCCATTACGCATCTATGATGACCACCGCTTTTTAGCCCTGTCGCAGTAATAAGCAGGCTAAGGAGGCGGTCAACCTCCCTTTCAGGGAAAAATGGCACGATTTGTCACACTCTTTTTTATGATTTTACCCTCCGGGCAGTTAGCACGTAACCGGCTGTTTTTATTTGCCATAACGCATAATTTTCTTTCTCAAAACGGGGATATTCCGTCCCCTGTGCCCCATGTCACAAAACAGTAAACAAATTAACCATTGAGCCCCGTGGCAAAAGGCTCTATATTGGCGGCGTTTTTTTCAGGCCCCCATCTGTTTTTTAACTTTTTATTCAATCGTGGCTCATAACGAAGCGGCGGTTGTAGGAGTGATATGATGACGGATAAAGTCCGTATTGACACCGTAGATGCCCACAAAAGCAACGAAACCTATCTGGCCCGTCAGGCCGAGTTTGAATCTAACGTCAGGAGTTATCCGCGCAAACTGCCTTTAGCCATCACTAAAGCAGAAGGCGTGTGGATCACCGATGCAGATAATAAAGAATACCTTGACTGTTTAGCAGGCGCAGGCACCCTCGCGCTTGGCCATAACCACCCTGATGTGCTGAAAAGCATCCAAAATGTCATTACCAGCGGCTTGCCGTTACATACTCTGGATCTGACTACGCCTCTGAAAGACGCGTTTTCCGAATACCTGCTCTCTCTGCTGCCTGGTCAGGGCAAAGAGTACTGCCTGCAGTTCACCGGTCCATCCGGTGCTGACGCCGTGGAAGCGGCGCTGAAGCTGGCGAAAAAAGTCACCGGCCGTAGCGGTATCATCAGCTTCTCGGGTGGTTACCACGGTATGACTCACGGTGCACTGTCCGTGACCGGTAACCTGTCTCCGAAAGAAGCGGTAGACGGTATGATGCCAGAAGTGCAGTTCATGCCTTACCCACACCAGTACCGTTGCCCACTGGGTATCGGCGGTGAAGCGGGCGTGAAAGCGCTGACCTACTACTTCGAAAACCTGATCAACGACGTTGAAAGCGGCGTGCGTAAACCTGCTGCGGTAATCCTGGAAGCCGTTCAGGGTGAAGGCGGCGTGAACCCGGCTCCTGTTGAGTGGCTGCAGCGCATCCGTAAAGTGACTCAGGAACACGGCATTCTGCTGATCCTGGACGAAGTTCAGGCAGGCTTTGCCCGTACCGGTAAATTCTTCGCGTTCGAACACGCTGGCATTGAGCCAGACATCATCGTGATGTCTAAAGCCGTTGGTGGCGGTCTGCCACTGGCTGTGCTGGGTATCAAAAAGCAGTTCGATGCATGGGCACCAGGTCACCACACCGGCACCTTCCGCGGCAACCAGCTGGCGATGGCAACCGGTCTGACGACGCTGAAGATCCTGAAAGACCAGAACATCGCTGGCAAAGTGGCTGCACAGGGCGAATGGCTGAAAGGCCAGCTGAACGAGATGGCGAAACGCTATCCGGTTATCGGCCACGTTCGCGGTCTGGGCATGATGATCGGTATTGAGATCGTTAAGCCACACGAAGCCGCTGACCACATGGGTTGCTTCCCGGGTGATGGCGAGCTGTCTGCACTGATTCAGAAGAAGTGCTTCGAAGCCGGCCTGATTCTGGAGCGCGGTGGTCGTAACGGTATCGTTCTGCGTCTGCTGCCTTCTCTGCTGATCAGCGATGATGAGCTGAAAGTCTTCCTGGATAAATTCGAGCAGGCACTGCTTGCTGCGGGCGTTCGCCCGGCGTAACCGGAGTTGTTGATTACGATGTCTGATTCAAACCCAATTTTGTTCTCCTCTGCGCAGAGCATTGAAGCTTACCAGCAGGCGATTGAACAAAGCACTCAGGCTGTGATGCAGTGGCTGAAACAGCCTGAGATGTATCAGGGCAAAACGGTCGCGGAACTGCGCGACCGCATTAAGCTGGATTTCAACCCGAAAGGGCTGGGCAACGAAGCGGCGATTGAACGCGCCGTGGAGTTTTTCCTGAAAGACAGTTTGTCCGTTCATCACCCGCAGTGTGTGGCGCACCTGCACTGCCCAAGCCTGGTCGTTAGCCAGGCGGCGGAAGTGCTGATTAACGCCACTAACCAGAGCATGGACTCCTGGGATCAAAGCCCGTCCGCAACCATTATTGAGATCAAACTGATCGAATGGCTGCGTACCCGCGTGGGTTATCAGGCTGGCGACGCGGGTGTCTTCACCAGCGGCGGCACCCAGAGCAACCTGATGGGTCTGATGCTGGCACGTGATGCGTTCTTCGCACGTCAGGGCCACTCTGTCCAGCAGGATGGTCTGACGGGCGATCTGCGTAAGATCCGCGTACTGTGCTCCGAAAACGCGCACTTCTCCGTGCAGAAAAACATGGCGCTGATGGGTCTGGGTTATCAGTCCGTCGTGCAGGTGAAAACTGACGAATTCTCTCGCATGGATCTGACCGATCTGGCGGCGAAAATTGAGCAGTGCAACGCCAACGGCGAACAGATTCTGGCGATTGTCGCGACAGCCGGGACCACCGATGCCGGTGCTATTGACCCGCTGCGTGCCATTGCTGAACTGGCGGCGAAGCAGAACATCTGGGTACACGTTGATGCGGCCTGGGGCGGCGCACTGCTGATGTCTGAGCAGTATCGCCACTACCTGGACGGCATTGAACTGGTGGATTCCGTTACTCTGGACTTCCACAAACAGTTCTTCCAGACCATCAGCTGCGGTGCATTCCTGCTGAAGGAAGCGCGCCACTATGAGCTGATGCGCTATCAAGCGGCTTACCTGAACTCTGAGTTCGACGAAGAAGCCGGCGTGCCGAACCTGGTTTCCAAATCGCTGCAGACCACACGCCGTTTCGACGCGCTGAAGCTGTGGATGAGCCTGGAAGCGCTGGGTCAGGAGCAATACGCGGCGATTATCGATCACGGCGTGACGCTGGCACAGCAGGTTGCAGCTTATGTGAAAGAGCAGCCCGCTCTGGAACTGGTTATGCAGCCACAGCTGGCAAGCGTGCTGTTCCGCTTCCGTGGCGAGGTGCAGGCAGATGATGCAGGTATCGCCCTGCTGAACCAGAAAATTGGTGATGCGCTGCTGGAGTCCGGCCGTGCAAACGTCGGCGTGACCGAGCATAACGGCGTGACCTGTCTGAAGCTGACGCTGCTGAACCCAACCGTGACGCTGGAGGATATCAAAACCCTGCTGTCTCTGGTTGAGCGTACTGCGCAGGAAGTTCTGGGGAAGTAATACCACAGCCTCTCTTCCACCGGGAGAGGGGCTATTTTTATAACCCTGCCCACCACATCCTGACTTTTAATCCCCAGTAGCTTGTCCAGCCCGTTGTTGTACTGACGACATTGCCTTTAGAGACCAGCACCAGCGTCGGCGTTACGCTAACCTGCCATTGATGTGACAGCGCACCGTTTTCGTCATTAATCACCGGCATTTTCAGCTGCTTCTTTTCGACCCAGCGCGCAAGCTTAGCGTCATCACCAGAGCGCATGGCAATACTCACCACGTTCCCGCCTTCTTCTGCCAGCCTATTGACCGCAGGCGTGGTATAGCGACAGATGCTGCACCAGGTCGCCCAGACGTAAATCAGCAGCGGCCGATCCTGACTGAGTGCAGCAATGTCATGTACTGAGCCATCAATGCCCTGCATTGGGGTAGCGCTAAACGTGGCGGGTAATGTCGGCTTGCGGTACTGATCCACACCCCACATCACGGCCAGCGCCAGCAGTACGAGTATGATCCCTTCCCGCGCCCAGCGGCGCAGTTGGCTGAATTTGCGGTTTTCCATTGTGACCTCGTGATTTAACGAAGGTCATCTTAGCGAGCTGCGCGCCGTTTCGCTGTAAAGAAGTGTCGCCCTACCTGCTGCGTAAGGTATCAACCATCAGGGTAAAGCAGGATTCAATGAGCGGAGGCAGCGCCTGCGGGGCACGCATCAGCGCCACCGTGCGCGCCAGGGCCGGTTGCTGAAGGTGAACCACCTTAAGCTGCGGGTCCTGCAGGTGGGTGGTATAAAGCTGAGGCAATATCCCCACGGCAAGCTTCGAGCGCACCAGCCCGTATAATGTCTCGATATAGTCCACCTGATAACGGGTCTGCAGGGACAGACGGTGGCTTTCGGCAAGCGCATTGACCAGCCGCTGAATATTGCCTTTTGAGAAAACGGCAATATCCCGGCCCACCAGCTGTTTCCAGGGAACATGTGCCGACGCGGCGAGCGGATCGTCGCAGTGCAACACGGCCACAAATGGATCCTCCTGCAGCGGGAACACGTCCAGCTGTTCGGGTACCGAGTTGTCCAGCGCCCCGATGCCAAAATCAATCTGCCCTTTCAGCAGTTGCGCCACCAGCGCATCGTTGGTCTGGTCGTGAAACTCCACCCGCAGGCGCGGAAAAGCCTGCGCCAGCGTCTGCGGCAACAGCGGAAACAGCAGTGAACTGACTGAAGGCACCAGACCGATCCGCACCGTACCGTCGCCGCCGGCCTGCACAATCTGCTGCATATCATCAAACGCCAGCTGCGCCACGCTGAGCACCCGCTGGGCGTGTGGCAGAATGGCGTGCCCCAGCTCGGTCAGCGTGACCGCCGACGCGGTACGGTTGACCAGTTTACCGCCGAGCACGGTTTCGATTTGCCGCAGGGCGCTGCTGAGCGCCGGCTGGCTGATGGCCAGTTTACTGGCGGTATCCGTAAAATGACGCAGCTGCGCCAGAGTGACAAAATACTGTAGCTGCCGAAGGGAGAGCGCAGGCAAGCGCTGCCAGGGTTCCGTCATCATTATCCATTACACGCGTCACAGAATAACCCGGGGTTATCGGGCGATAAATTTTATCAGCTGGGCAAACGTTTGCCGGGTGCATAGAGTAACGTCAATATTTCAATGCTGGAACTGTTAATTGCATGACTGCCGAAACCCGACGCCGCGCCGTGAAGGCTGCACGAGGCGAAACGCCGTTTGACCTGTTGCTTACGCATACCCGAGTTGTTGATATGGCAACCGGTGAGATCCGCGACGCGGATGTGGGCATCGTCGGCTCGCTTATCGCCAGCGTCCATCCACGCGGCAGCCGCAACGATGCGCTTGAGACGCATGACCTGAATAACCAGTTTCTCTCTCCGGGGCTAATGGACACGCATGTTCACCTTGAAAGCTCGCACCTGCTGCCCGCCCGCTACGCAGAGATCGTACTGGCGCAGGGCACCACCGCGGTGTTCTGGGATCCGCACGAGCTGGCGAACGTGCTGGGCATTGAGGGCGTCCGCTTTGCCATTGAGGCGAGCCGCAACCTGCCACTGCAGGTAATGGTCGCGGCGCCATCGAGCGTCCCTTCCACACCGGGGCTGGAGATGTCCGGCGCAGACTTTGCGGGCGAAGAGATGAATACCCTGCTTGGCTGGCCCGAAGTGCGCGGCGTGGCGGAAGTGATGGACATGCACGGGGTGCTGAATGGCAGTCAGCGTATGCTGGAGATCCTGCAGGCCGGGCTGGAAAGTGGGAAGCTGATTGAAGGTCACGCGCGTGGTCTGAGCGGCGCGGATTTACAGGCGTATCTGGCGGCGGGCGTCACCTCCGATCATGAACTCACCTCCGCCGACGATGCGCTGGAAAAATTACGCGCCGGGCTGACGCTGGAGATCCGCGGCTCGCATCCTTATCTGCTGCCTGATATCGTCAGCGCGCTGAAAACGCTGCCGCATCTGTCGTCACAAATCACGGTCTGCACTGACGATGTCCCACCGGACATCCTGATGGAAAAAGGCGGCATCATCGCCCTGCTCAACCTGCTGATTGAACATGGCCTTCCGGCGACGGACGCGCTGCGGTTTGCCACCCTGAATGCTTCCCTGCGCCTGCAGCGTAACGATCTCGGGCTGATTGCCGCGGGTCGTCGTGCGGATCTGGTGGTGTTCGATTCACTGGATAAACTGACGGCTCGCCGGGTGTACGTCGCCGGAAAATGCATTGCCCGTAACGGAGCGATGATCGAGCCGATTGTTGATACGCCCCTGACGCTGCCCCGGGATACCGTGCGCCTGTCGTCGCTGACCGCCAGTGATTTTTACATGCGCATCGACAACGCAAACCACGGTGTGGTGCGCCTGCGTCATATCAGCGGCGCACGTTTTACCCGCTGGGGAGAAACCGACGCCCGGGTACGTGACGGACGCGTTGAGATACCGGCTGGTTTTAGCCTGATTTGGGTTCAGCACCGCCACGCGCGCCATGCGGCAAAACCGCAAATCGCCCTGCTGGAAGGCTGGGGAGAGCTGCGGGGGGCCATTGCCACCAGCTACTCCCACGATTCACACAACCTGGTGGTACTGGGGCGTGATCCTGATGACATGGCACTGGCCGCCAACACGCTGATCCAAAGCGGTGGCGGGATGGCGCTGGTCCAGAACGGGGACGTGATCGCCCATGTGGCGATGCCCATTGCGGGGATGTTGTCAGAACTCGCCCCTGCGGAACTGGCGCGCCAGTTCCGTGAGCTGCGTGAACGCAGCAGCCAGATTGCCGACTGGGAGCCGCCATACAGAGTATTTAAAGCCATTGAAGGGACATGCCTTGCCTGCAACGCCGGGCCGCATTTAACCGATCTTGGACTGACCGATGGCAGCACGCGCCAGATTGTCGATCCGCTGATTTCTTACCGGGAAACCCCGGACACCACACAATAATACCGAAGGAGAGCCGGATAATGGCCGACAATACCGTTAATTCGCCAGCACCAGGGAACTGGCTTGAACGTCGTTTTTCACTGCATACGCGCGGCAGTACCGTGCGCACAGAGTGTCTGGCCGGTCTCACCGGTTTTCTCGCCGCCGCCTATTTGCTGGTGGTCATCCCGGGGCTGTTGGCCGTGGGCGGGATGGACAAAGGCGCGGCGACCACCGGCACCATTTTGGTGTTTGTGGCCGGTACGCTGCTGATGGCGTTTTATGCCAACCTGCCGTTTATTGTCGGGCCAGGCATTGGTGGTTCGGTGCTGGTTGGGGTAACGCTGGCAGGCAGTGAAGGCATCGGCTGGCAAATTGGTCTGGGCATTGCCTGCTGGTCGGGAATTTTGTTCTTCCTGCTCACCCGTTTTGGCCTGCGAGAGGTTGTGACCCGCTCCGTACCGCAGTCCATCAAACTGGGACTGACGGCCTCTATCGGTCTTTTTGTCGCCGTACTGGGCTTTCGCAATGCCGGGCTGGTGCTGGCTAACGCAAAAACGAACGCGCTGATGCTGGGTGATTTTCTCTCCCCAGGCGCGCTGGTGGCGCTCAGCGGCCTGTTCCTCGCCATTGCCCTGCAGGCGCGTCGCATTCCGGGCGCCATTTTGTGGGCCATTTTGTTTGCCACTCTCGTGGGCATTCCGATGGGGGTGACCCACCTTCCTGCCAGCTTTATTGATATGCCTCACTCACTGACGCCGGTGCTGGGTCATATCGACATGCTGGGCGCGCTGAATATTGCCTTCCTGCCGTTCCTGTTTGTCTTTTTCGCATCGGAGTTTTTCTCCACCATGGGCACCACGCTGGCGGTGGGAGGTGAAGCTGGGCTGCTGGATGAAGAGGGCAATATGGCAAACATCAATCGCCCGTTTATGGTGGACTCGATTGCCGCCACGATTGGCCCCTGGGTGGGTATTCCTGCCGCCACGGCGCTGATTGAATCCTCCGCGGCCGCAGAAGCGGGGGGGAAAACCGGCATGACGGCGCTGGCCGCTGCGGTCATGTTCTTGCTGATGCTGCTGTTTACGCCCGTTGCGCTCATGATCCCAAAAGAAGCCACCGCCCCTGCCCTGATCCTGATCGGCCTGAATATGTTCAGCGGCCTGCGTAAGGTGGATCTGGCAAACTTCACCGACGGGCTGCCGGTGCTGATGATGGTAATGATTACGCTGATTGCCAACAGCTTCGGGACGGGGATTGCGGGAGGGCTGCTGTTTTACATCGTCATCAAGGCGATTGCAGGAAAATGGCGAGAAATCCCTGTTAGTCTTTGGATCCTCGCCATTCCGCTGGTGTATTACTTTGCCACGCTGGTGAAGCACTAATCCTTGCGCGGTTGCCGTGTCGGGCGTTGGCCATACTCGTAATGGCCATAGCCTGCACGGTAATACAGCGCTGCTGATTTCACCACATCGTTCAGCACGGTGCCGTTGATATGCGCCCCCGTTTGCTGCAAACGCTTAATGCTGTTCTCCATCTCTTTGAGGCTGGTTTTACCATAGCGGGCCACCAGCAGTGAGGTGGCGGCCACCGGGGCAGCCACTGAGGCGTCCGTTACGGCCAGCACCGGCGGGGTATCAAGGATCACAAGGTCATAATGCTCGTCTGCCCAGGTCATTAACGCCCTGAAGCGTTCGCTCATCAGCAGTTCAGAGGGGCGTAACGGAACCGGCCCGCAGGTCAGTACATCAATGTTGCCTTTCTCATAGCGCTGAATCGCCGCCTGGAAATGACATTTTCCGTCAAGCACGTCGGAAAGCCCGGTATGGTTTTTCAGATCGAAGATGTTGTGTACATAGCCTTCGCGCATATCCGCATCAATGAATAACACCCTGAGCCCGGCCTGCGCCTCAATCGCGGCCAGCGAGGTGCTGACAAGGGTTTTACCGCAGTCCTGCGTTGGGCCTGAAATCATCACGATCCGGTTAGCAGCATCCTGCAAGGTGAAATGCAGGCTGGTGCGAAGCCCCCGCACGGCTTCGACAAAAACATCCGCAGGCCGATCAACCGGCAGGAAAGGGACATCGACAATCTTGTGTCTCCAGCGTGAGCCAAATACGCGTTTTTTACGCAGGTTGGTTTTTTTCCACAGCCACTGGGAACGGGGCAAGGTGGCCATCACCTGTACGCCAAGCCCTTCCAGTTGCTCGGAGGTGTTGATGCCGCGTCTGAGCGCCATGCGGACCAGGACCAGCCCCATTGAGCATATCAGCCCCAACAGGATGCCTAAGACGATGACCACCAGCTTTCGCGGTTTGATGGGATCGGGTTGCGTCACCGCGCTGTCGATAATTCGCACATTACCAATGGCGCTGGAGCGCGAAATGTTCAGCTCCTGCTGACGGGTGAGGAGCTGCAAATAGATGGTGCGGCCTGACTCCACATCCCGGCTAAGGCGCAAAATATCCTGCTGAGTTGATGGCATGGCGGCGACACGCTGATTAAGGCGGACCTTCTCCTGCTCAAGCGTCTGACGCTTTTCACGCAAGGCGCGGTAGTTCGGGTGCTCTTTCTTGAACAGCTGAGAAATCTCCGCCTCACGAAACGTCAACTCGTTGAGCTGGTTTTCGATATTCACAATCTGCTCGAGAACCGATTTCGCTTCCAGGGAGAGATCCACCGAGTCACGCTGTTTGCGATACTGATTCAGCCGCTCTTCAGCCAGATCCAGTTCGCTTCTGATTTTAGGCAACTGCTTCTGCAAAAATGCAAGACTGCGGGCATCCTGTGCTTCCTGGCGCGCAATGTTTTGCTGCAGATAGTTGTTGGCAATCCGGTCAAGCACATGCGCAATGCGCTCAGGATCGTTTCCGGTCAGCGTGAGCGTCAGCACCCCACTCTGCTTTGCCGATTCAACGACGCTAAATTGGGTGCTGAGCGTATTGATAGCTTCCAGACGGGTGCTGTTTTGCACCGTGAATTGCGTGCCCGTTGGCGCATTCATTTTCACCACCAACAGTGAAACGCCGGCTTTTTCCAGCGGTTTCCCTTCCCTGCCCTCGGCATAAAAGTTATCCCCCTCCAGCCGGTATGCCCCTTTTTCCAGCACAGTGAGCACAAGGGTGCGAGGTTTGCCTTCGACAGGGGGAAGTTGCAGCCAGCCAAGGGCAACCGTCGCCGGTTTACGGCCCTGCAATCGTGCCCACAGACGTCCCACTACCGGGAACGTACGCTGCGTCACGTGCTGCGTTAGGCCTAATTCATCGACGGTTGCGCCCAGGATCATCCGCGATTTAAGCAGGAGAATTTCAGGTTCGACATCGGGAGACATCTCACTCCCAAACTGCCTTAAATTTTTGAGCAGACTGTTATCCTGCTTTCCTTCAACCTGGATTAAGGCATCAGCGCGATAAACGGGCGTGGCCAGAAAGGCATACAGCCCCGCCAGCAGGGTGAACAGGAAAGTTATCGATAAAATGACTGCACGGTGATCGATCACCTCGCCGAGCAGGCTAATGAGATCGATTTCATGATTCTCCGGTGCTGCCGCACCGTAACTGTCTGTTGTGTAAGACGACATTAACGCTTCATTCCTTGTTGACTCAAACGATGAGCCCATTCCTGACTGGCTTTGCCCAGCAGACCGAAAACATAATCGAACGCTTCACGACTTTTACAATAGGGATCGGGGATGTCCTGCGGCCCCAGCCATTGCCCAAAAAGCAGCGATTTGCCGCGAATTTCCGGGGCCATGTCAGAGATAAAGCGAAGATGCGCAGGTTCCATCACCAGAATCAGATCCGATTCCCGCATGATCTGCGGGGTCAGTTTGCGCGCGCGATGTCCCTCAAGTGAGATCCCATGTCGCTTGGCCACGTCCTGAGCGCTGACATCCGCCGGGCTGCCCTCCAGCCCATAGATACCTGCCGAGGTTATCCGTTTTCCCGGTAGCAACTGACGCAACAGCCGCTCGCCAATCGGCGAGCGACAAATATTGCCGGTGCAGACCACTAAGATGGAATCAAACATTATTGCGGCCACGATCTGATGTAACGGACCGTTTCGGTCAGGTCATGAACGCCACTGATGGTCGGCACGAGCTGCGTAATGACGCGATTCCAGCGTGACAGCGGTGCCGTGGTAACGTAGACAATGTCGTACGGCTCAAGCTGGAATTCGGTGCCCAACACCATCGCGGAGGCATCCTGCGCGTTAAGCTGATAAATGTTGGCAATTTTTCCCGCGTCGTTGCCTTTAGCAATGGAGCGAATAACAAAAATGCCCGTCGCATCGGCCATATCCTGATTCAGGCCGCCCGCATTGCTCAGCGCTTCAGCAAGGGTCATTCCGCTCCTGTCCATCTTGAGCGTGCTCTGCTTGATCACCTCCCCCATCACGAAGACTTTCAGGGCGTCATTACGAGGCACAAAAAGGATATCGCCCGGATAGAGCAGCTTATTTTGCGTCAGGTCGCCGTGCTGCATCAGCGCATACAGAGAGAGGCGCGAATCTTTCCCTTCGTGAGTGAGAACCACATTGCGCCAGTCCGCATCGGCAGAAAGCCCGCCTGCCGCGTTGACGGCATCCATGACCGTCAGGGGAATATTGGTGATTGCCTGCTGACCAGATTTGACGACTTCGCCAGTGACATAGGCCTTTTGCGAGCGGAAGGCAGCCACGCTGACGTCCACCTGCGGGCTTTCGATCACGCTATCCAGCCGTTTGGCGATCTCTTCCCTGACTTCAGAGACCGTTTTTCCTGCCACCGGGAGTTTGCCGACATAGGGATAGAAGAGCGTACCGTCGGCGTTGACCCAGTTGCCGGTGTCACTGGCACTGCGATACTGTCCGGCCGGTGTTGTCAGTTCAGGGTGATCCCAGACGGTTACGGTCAAAATATCACCGGTTCCAATGCGGTACTCCCAGTTTCTGACCTGCTCATCGAGCTTAGGATTAGACTGAGATTTGGTGACGGCAGGGCGCAATTTCTCAATCAATGAAGGGGTAACAGGATAGAGATCCACGCGCTTATCTAAATTATTATTTTCATCACCCGACGTAATGACGTTTTTTCCCGCTGAGCTTAATGTTTGCCCGGGAGAAAATACGCAGCCCGTCAACTGACTTATCGCTAAGAATATTACAGATAATGTGGTTGTGTTTTTCATTAGAATTAATATTTCATTCATGAGCGCAAAAAACGCATAACAGGCCATTCCGGAAGAATCGCCTACTTTTTCAACATGCTGTTTTTCAAGCAATTACGTAAAATTACACATCACTGAATGATGTGTAGAATGAACTGAAGGACCGGAACCACGTAGAATTGAGAATTAAACCGCTCCGCTTTTAGAAGTTTAAATCGTCTTCAAATGAAATGCATGCATTTCAGGTCACAAATTTAGAGTAAACTTATATTTTCAGAATTAATTAAAAAAAATATTTCCGTTCTGAATAAGTCCTAGGAAATAATATTCATAAACAAAATAGTATTAACCGTTTGATCTACACAAAACCGTCCACTTTTGTTACATTTTTTTTCTAACAGGCTCTGCTGGGATACTTAAAATAGGCTGTCTGCCATATCGTCAACACAGCAGGCTGAGCGTATCAGTAACGGTATAACTGGAGAAAAAATGGCTAAGCGTACATGGCTGCTTCTGGGTGTAGTAATGTCTCTTGCGAGCGCGGCTTCGGCAGCCCCGCAAACGGCGTCAGCATCTGGCGGCATCAAAGCTTATGAAGAACAAGAGTTCATTGCTGATTTCACGAAGTTCAAAATTGGCGACACGGCTCCGGCGCTGTATCAAACCCCTGAATACACCATCAAACAGTATCAACTGCGTAACCTCCCGGCGCCGGATGCGGGTACGCACTGGACCTATATGGGCGAGAACTATGTCCTGATCGGTAATGCCGACGGTAAGATCTATAAAGCCTATAACGGAGATATCTTCTATCATCGCTGATACCGTCCATATTCGGCCGTGGCAGGAGAGCGATCGTCCTTTCCTGCGCACCCTTTACCTGCATGCCCGCCGCGAGGCGTGGCCGTGGCTGAACGGTGCAGAATGGCAACTCGAAGATTTTGACGAGGCAACCCGAGACGAAGTGATTTGGGTTGCTGTACAGAACGGCCATCGTGTGGGCTTTGCGTCAGTCTGGACGAATGATAACTTTCTGCACAATCTGTTCGTTGATCCGCAGTATCAGAGCCTGGGCGTAGGTCGTTTGCTGCTGGAACAGGTACAAAAAACGTTTACCAGTACGGGGGCGTTAAAGTGCCTGGTGAGAAACGAACGGGCTATCGCGTTTTATCAGCGTCATGGCTGGCACATCGAGGCAACGGGGGATTCTCCGGAGGGAGAGTACTATCTGATGCATTACCGATTGCGTTAATGTCGGGTGGCGGCTTCGCCTTACCCGACCTACATGATGGTGCCATTTGTAGGCCGGGTAAGCGAAGCGCCACCCGGCACTCAAGCGCAGAAGAATTACACCGCGCGGAAGGCGATTTCGCCAGGAATGACTTCACCCTGCCAGTAAAGCTGCGCCGCAACGCGCCCCGCCAGCTGACGGTACAACTCCGCAAACTCACTGTCCGGGCGGTTGATGACCGTCGGTTTCCCGCTATCCAGATCTTCACGCAGCGTGATGTGCAGCGGCATCTGTCCCAGCAGCTGGGTGTGGTACTGCGCCGCCAGTTTTTCTGCACCGCCGGTGCCGAAGATAGGCTCGTGATGACCACAGTTGCTGCAGATGTGCATGCTCATGTTCTCGACGATACCGAGCACAGGCACCTCGACTTTCTCAAACATCACGATGCCTTTTTTGGCGTCGATCAGCGCGATATCCTGCGGCGTAGTGACGACAACTGCCCCGGTGACGGGGATGTTCTGCGCCAGCGTCAGCTGGATATCACCAGTACCCGGCGGCATATCCAGCACCAGATAATCCAGATCCGGCCACAGGGTCTCCTGCAGCATCTGCATCAGCGCTTTGCTGGCCATTGGACCACGCCAGACCATCGCATTGTCATCAGTCACCAGATAACCGATGGAATTCGTTGCCAGACCGTGCGCCATGATTGGCGCCATGTGGGTTCCATCCGGCGAGGTTGGACGCTGGTTTTCTGCGCCCAGCATGTTGGGAATTGACGGCCCGTAGATATCCGCATCCAGAATACCGACCTTCGCCCCTTCCGCCGCCAGCGCGAGCGCCAGGTTGACGGCGGTAGACGATTTCCCCACCCCGCCCTTGCCAGAGCTGACGGCGATGATGTTTTTCACACCGTTAACGCCGGGCTGGTTTTTCACCCGCTTGAGGGTGGCGATACTGTGGCTCAGCTTCCAGTCAATCGCTTTTGCACCGGTAATGCGCAGCAGCTCTGAGCTGGTTTGCTCTTTCAGCGCGTCGAAGGCGCTGGTCCAGACGAACGGCATCTGCAGCTCAATGTGCAGCGTATCGTCCAGCCATGCGACATGGTGCAACGCTTTCAGCGTAGTGAGATTGTGCTTCAGGGTTGGATGCTGAAAGTTAGCCAGCGTCCCGGCGACCATTGCTCGTAAGGCTTCCGGTGATTTGGCCTGGGATTGCGAACTCATCCCGACTCCTTTGTTCTTGTGAATAAGACCTTAGATGAACAAGTTTACCTGAAAGGCCGTGGTTTGTGCTTACTTAATAATGCCCCTTTTGGTAATATCAAAAACCCTTTTCACAGTTAAAAGAAGTAATGCCTACTATGACTCAAGT
The DNA here is from genome assembly GCF_049237265.1 of Enterobacter cloacae complex sp. IR5384. NCBI lineage: Bacteria > Pseudomonadati > Pseudomonadota > Gammaproteobacteria > Enterobacterales > Enterobacteriaceae > Enterobacter > Enterobacter cloacae complex sp. IR5384. The sequence goes on from NZ_JBMKHJ010000004.1 coordinate 25,756, forward strand.
CGCGAAAAAAATTCTGGTAACGTGCGCACTGCCGTACGCCAACGGCTCAATCCACCTCGGCCACATGCTGGAGCATATCCAGGCTGATGTCTGGGTCCGTTACCAGCGAATGCGCGGCCACGAGGTTAACTTCATCTGCGCGGACGATGCCCACGGCACGCCGATCATGCTGAAAGCCCAGCAGCTGGGAGTTTCCCCGGAGCAGATGATTGCCGAAATGAGTCAGGAGCATCAGACCGATTTTGCTGGCTTTGACATCAGCTATGACAACTACCACTCCACGCACAGCGAGGAGAACCGAGAGCTGTCAACGCTTATCTACACCCGTCTGAAAGAGAACGGTTTTATTAAAAACCGCACTATCTCTCAGCTGTACGATCCGGAAAAAGGCATGTTCCTGCCGGACCGTTTCGTCAAAGGCACCTGCCCGAAATGTAAATCACCGGATCAGTACGGCGATAACTGCGAAGTGTGCGGCGCTACCTATAGCCCGACAGAGCTGATCGACCCGAAATCGGTGGTCTCCGGCGCCACGCCTGTGATGCGTGACTCCGAGCACTTCTTCTTCGACCTGCCATCCTTTAGCGAAATGCTGCAGGCGTGGACCCGCAGCGGCGCGTTGCAGGAGCAGGTAGCGAACAAAATGCAGGAGTGGTTCGAATCCGGCCTGCAGCAGTGGGATATTTCCCGCGATGCGCCCTACTTTGGTTTCGAAATTCCAAATGCACCGGGCAAATATTTCTACGTCTGGCTGGACGCGCCAATCGGCTACATGGGCTCCTTCAAGAACCTGTGCGACAAGCGTGGCGACACCGTCAGCTTCGAGGAATACTGGAAGAAAGATTCCACCGCCGAGCTGTATCACTTCATCGGCAAAGACATCGTTTACTTCCACAGCCTGTTCTGGCCGGCAATGCTGGAAGGCAGCAACTTCCGCAAGCCAACCAACCTGTTTGTTCACGGCTACGTGACGGTGAACGGCGCGAAGATGTCCAAATCGCGTGGGACGTTTATCAAAGCCAGCACCTGGCTGAACCACTTTGATGCGGACAGCCTGCGTTATTATTACGCGGCGAAGCTCTCTTCCCGCATCGACGATATCGACCTGAACCTGGAAGATTTCGTGCAGCGCGTGAACGCGGACATCGTGAACAAGGTGGTGAACCTGGCGTCCCGAAACGCGGGCTTTATCGCCAAGCGTTTTGACGGCGTGCTTTCTGCCGAGCTGGCCGATCCTGAGCTGTATAAAACCTTCACCGATGCCGCCGCTGCGATTGGCGAAGCCTGGGAAAGCCGTGAATTCGGTAAAGCAATTCGTGAAATCATGGCGCTGGCCGATGTTGCCAACCGCTATGTGGACGAGCAGGCCCCGTGGGTTGTCGCGAAACAGGAAGGCCGCGACGCTGACCTGCAGGCGATCTGCACCATGGGTCTGAACATGTTCCGCGTGCTGATGACCTGGCTGAAGCCTGTACTGCCGCAGCTGGCAGCGCGTGCAGAAGCATTCCTGAACACCGAACTAAGCTGGGATGCAATCCAGCAACCGCTGCTCGGCCACAAGGTGAATACCTTCAAGGCGCTCTACAATCGCATCGAAATGAAACAGGTTGAAGCCCTGGTGGAAGCCTCGAAAGAAGAGGTGAAAGCAGCTGCCGCACCGGTGACCGGCCCGCTGGCAGACGATCCGATTCAGGAGACCATCACCTTTGACGATTTCGCTAAAGTTGACCTGCGCGTGGCGCTGATTGAAAACGCGGAATTCGTGGAAGGCTCTGACAAGCTGCTGCGCCTGACGCTGGATCTGGGCGGTGAGAAGCGTAACGTCTTCTCCGGCATCCGTTCTGCCTATCCTGATCCGCAGGTACTGATTGGCCGTCAGACCGTCATGGTCGCAAACCTGGCACCGCGTAAAATGCGCTTCGGCATCTCTGAGGGGATGGTGATGGCCGCAGGCCCTGGCGGGAAAGATATCTTCCTGTTAAGCCCTGACGAAGGCGCGAAGCCGGGTCAGCAGGTGAAATAACAAAAAAAGCCGGAGATTATCTCCGGCTTTTTTTGTTCTCCCTCTCGCACAGGGAGAGGGCCGGGATGAGGGCATCAGGCCGCACCCATTCCGCAATCACGCCTTCGTATTATGCACCCGGTGGGTCAGCCCGCGCAGGAAATTACGCAGAAACTGGTCGCCGCACTCGCGGTAATTTTTGTGGCCCGGCGCACGCATCATGGCGGTCACTTCCGGCACGGATACGCGGTATTTTTGCTCCGTCATGATCGCCACAATATCATCCGTTTTCAGCGAGAACGCGATACGCAGCTTTTTCAGCACCGTGTTGTTGTCCACCCGACGCTCCAGCGCCAGTTCAGGTGCAGAATCATCTTTGCCACGCTTATCGTAGATCAGACCGTTCAGGAAGCCTGACAGGATAATGTCAGGGCAGCGAACAAACCCCTCTTCGTCCTCTTTGGTCATCCAGGTGTCAAAACCAGCAGAGGTGGATTCCATGGCAGACAGCGCAAGAATGCGCACCATGTCGTTGTTGTTTGCTTTCAGGGTGTAGCGCAGGCTACGAAGAATATCATTACTAAGCATGAGTGCCTTTAACTGTCGATGATGCAATGGCGCGCAGTGTACCAGTTTTACAGCCCAATCGCCTCTTTCAAACTTTTCAGGTAGCGACGACTGACGGGTACCGTTTGACCGGCCCGCAGTACCAGCTCTGCCTGACCGTTATCTTCCAGACGGATCTCTTTCAGGTGCGCCATGTTAACCAGATACTGCCGATGGCAGCGGACAAGCGGCGTGCGGCTCTCCAGCGTGCGCAGCGTCAGCTCGGTGAAGCCTTCATTGCCCTCGGCGCTGGTGACAAACACCCCACTCAGGCGGCTGCTAACAAATGCCACATCATCCATTTGCAGCAGGTAAATCCGGCTATGCCCGGTACACGGGATAAACTTCAGCGGCTGCTGGTTTTCCGGCAGCAGCGTGACGTCCTGTACCGTACGTTCCTGGCGTAAACGCGTCAGGGTCTTTTCGAGCCGCTTCTCTTCAATCGGCTTCAGCAGGTAATCGAACGCGTGTTCTTCAAAGGCCTTCACGGCATATTCGTCAAACGCCGTCAGAAACACGATATACGGGCGATGCTCCGGGTCAAGCATGCCGACCATCTCCAGCCCGCTGATACGGGGCATCTGGATGTCGAGGAATAGCACATCCGGGCGCAGTTTATGCACAGCACCAATGGCTTCAATGGCATTGGCGCACTCTCCCACAATCTCAATGTCACTCTGCTCCTGCAACAGCACGCGCAGGTTTTCCCGTGCCAACGGTTCATCATCGACTATCAGCACTCTTAACATGCGGTCTCCTCCAGCGGCAATCGTAACGTAATACGGGTAAATCGGTCCGGCTCACAGGCCACGGTGATGCCACATCCATCCCCAAAGTGAGCGCGCAGGCGTTTATCCACCAGGCTCATCCCCAGCCCGCCGGAAGCGGACGGGACGTAAAGCCCGGCATTGTCTTCAATATTCAGCACCAGATGATGATTAAAACGGCTGGCAGAAATAGTGATCTCCCCGGTGCCCAGAAGCTGCGATGTCCCGTGTTTAATGGCATTTTCCACAATAGGCTGCAGCGTAAAGGCCGGGAGATGCTGATACGCCAGCTCATCCGGCACGGATAACGACACCTGCAGACGAGACTGGAAGCGCGCCTGCTCAATCTGCAGATAGGCGTTAACATGTTCAATCTCATCGGCCAGGGTCACAATCTCAGACGGCCGTTTCAGGTTCTTGCGGAAAAACGTCGACAGAAACTGCACCAGCTGCGCGGCCTGATCGCTGTCGCGGCGGATCACCGCTTTCAGGGTGTTGAGGGCATTAAACAGGAAATGCGGGTTCACCTGAGCGTGCAGGAGCTTAATCTCCGACTGCGTTAACAGGGCTTTTTGCCGCTCATATTGCCCCGCCAGGATCTGCGCGGAAAGCAGCTGCGCAATCCCCTCCCCCAACGTCCGGTTGATCGAGCTGAACAAGCGGTTCTTCGCTTCGTAGAGCTTAATGGTTCCCATCACCCGCTGGTTTTCCCCCCGCAGCGGAATGACCAGCGTAGAGCCGAGCTTACACTGCGGATGCAGCGAACAGCGGTAAGGCACTTCGTTACCGTCGGCATAGACTACCTCACCGGTCTCTATCGCACGAAGCGTATACGCGGACGAAATCGGTCTGCCAGGAAGGTGGTGATCGTCGCCGGTACCGGTAAAGGCCAGCAGCTTTTCACGATCGGTAATCGCAACGGCACCGATATCCAGCTCCTGATAGAGTACCTGCGCCACCTTCATGCTGTTTTCTTCGTTAAAGCCCTGACGCAGGATCCCCTCGGTTGAAGCGGCGACTTTCAGTGCCGTGGCAGAGAACGCCGAGGTGTATTTCTCAAACATGGCGCGCTTGTCGAGCAGAATGCGCATAAACAGCGCCGCGCCCACGGTGTTGGTGACCATCATCGGGGCGGCAATACTGTTCACCAGATGCAGTGCGTCCTCAAAAGGTCGGGCGATAAGCAGAATGATCGCCATTTGCGCCATTTCGGCCACAAAGGTGATCGCGCCAGCGGTAAGCGGGCTGAAGACTTTATCCGGGCGGCCACGTTTGATCATGTAGCTGTGCACCAGGCCACCAAGCAGCCCTTCCACGATGGTCGAGATCATGCAGCTCAGCGCCGTCATCCCGCCCATGGAATAGCGGTGCAGCCCACCGGTTAAACCGACAAGGCCACCCACAACCGGGCCGCCGAGCAGCCCGCCCATCACCGCGCCGATGGCGCGCGTATTGGCAATCGAGTCTTCAATATGGAGGCCAAAATAGGTCCCCATGATGCAGAAAATGGAGAAGGTCACATAACAGAGGAGCTTGTGCGGCAGGCGGACGGTGACTTGCATCAGCGGGATAAACAGACGCGTCTTACTCATCAACCAGGCGATGACAAGAAACACGCACATCTGCTGAAGCAACAGCAGCACCAGATTAAACTCGTACATACTCAGGAACCGCACCTTCTGAAAACGCGTAACATACACTGAAGGCGCCGAAGTTTCTTTGAAGCAGTCCAAAAAAGCGGTAAATCGTGTCCGTCATCACATCTTTTGCCGAACATAACGGCTGCTTCGCATTATTTGTACAAAAAAAAGGCAATTCTTCCTGGTTCGACAAACTGGGTCTACAGTTAAGCTGGGGACGCGTTAGCCAGGGGGCGAATATGGCGCTTTACACGATCGGTGAAGTGGCACTCCTTTGTGATATCAATCCCGTCACGCTACGGGCTTGGCAGCGACGGTATGGTTTACTCAAACCGCAGCGCACGGACGGTGGTCACCGCCTTTTCAATGATGCCGACATCGATCGGATCCGCGAGATCAAAAGCTGGATAGATAACGGTGTGCAGGTGAGCAAGGTAAAGTCGCTGCTCTGCCATGACGATCCCGATACCCAACACCGCTGGCGCGAACAGCAGGAAACCCTGCTCCGGCTTCTGCAGGCGGGCAACGTTCAACGTCTGCGCGCGTGGATCAAAGAGCAAGGCCGCGATTATCCGGCGCAAACCTTAATCAACCATCTTTTCATCCCGCTTCGTCGACGGCTGCAATGCCAGCACTCTACCCTGCAGGCGCTGCTGAGTATGCTCGACGGGGTGCTGATCAATTATATCGCCGTCTGTCTTGCCTCGGCGCGAAACAAGGGCGGAAAAGACGCGCTGGTTGTTGGCTGGAACGTGCACGATACCACGCGGCTGTGGCTCGAAGCCTGGATCGCCACCCAGCAGGGCTGGCGCGTGGAGGTGCTGGCGCATTCGCTGGCTCAGCTACGGCCCGAATTCTTCGACGGCCAGACTCTGCTGGTCTGGTGCGGGGAAGTGCCCACCGCCTCGCAGCAACAGCGGCTGACGGAATGGCGGGAGCACGGTTATCCGGTTTACGCCCTAGGCCCCGACGAAACGTAACGGCATTTAATGGTTCATTAACAGCTGCGCTTCACCGTATAATTGTTCCGTTAACAACAGGAGCAGATGATGAAGGCAACCAAACTGGCCGTAATTACCCTTTTTGTACTGATGGCCGTAAGCGGCATCGGCGGCGTGATGCTGGCCGGGTACTCATTTATTGTTCGTGGCGGTGTCGGCTGAGAAGCCGGGCCAGTCGTTCAAACAGGCGATCGATAACGATGGCCGCCAGCGCGACCAGTACCGCACCCTGAACGATATAGGCCGTATTAAACCCGCTTAAGCCGATAATGATCGGCGTTCCCAGCGTATTGGCCCCCACCGTAGACGCGATGGTCGCCGTGCCGATGTTAATAATCACCGACGTACGGATCCCCGCGATAATCACCGGTGCCGCAAGCGGCAGCTCAACCTTGCACAGCCGCTGACCGCTGCTCATGCCCATCCCTTCGGCCACGCTCAGTACCGATGCCGGTACCGACGCAATGCCCGCCAGCGTCCCCTGAAGAACAGGCAACACGCCGTAAAGGACCAGCGCAATGATAGCCGGTTGCTGACCAAACCCGATCACCGGCACCGCAATCGCCAGTACCGCCACCGGCGGAAATGTCTGTCCGATAGCCGCAATCGTCTCTACCAGCGGGCGAAACTCTCTCCCCCAGGGCCGGGTGACCGCAATCCCCGCCCCCACGCCCAGCACCACGGCAATCGCGCTGGAGAGCGCCACCAGCCACAGGTGCGCCAGGGCAAGATTGATAAAACTCTCCTGCTGATAGACGGGGCGCGGCAGGCCGGGAAAAAGCGAGCTGAACAGCGCCCCACTGTGTGGCATCAGAAACAGCAGTGCAACAAAAAGCCCCGTCAGCCAGAGGAGCGGATCACGCATGACCTTCACGCGTCACCTCCCCGGCCAGCAGATCGCGAAAATGCAGGGTGCCACACGGTGCCCCAGCGGCATCCGTAACCGGCAGCACCTCGCACTGGCGCGCCACAAACGCGGAGAGTGCGTCCCGCAGGCTCATCTGTTCTTGTAATGCTTCACCGCCCATCGCCACATCCTGTCGACGCATATAATCGCTGACGGTTCGCAGGGAGAGCAGTCTGACGCCCAGTTCGCTGCGTCCAAAAAACTCGCGCACAAAATCGTTCTGCGGATGGGTCAGCAGTTCAAGCGGCGTGCCCTGCTGGATCACTTCCCCGTGGTCCATCAACACCAGATGATCGGCCAGCCGCAGCGCCTCATCAATATCGTGGGTCACGAGGACGATCGTCCGGCCAAGGATGCGGTGAATGCGGGTCATCTCGGTCTGCAGTGCCCCGCGCGTAACGGGATCGAGCGCGCCAAAAGGCTCATCCATCAGCAATACCTGCGGGTTCGCCGCCAGCGCGCGCGCCACTCCCACACGCTGCTGTTGTCCACCTGAAAGCTGATGCGGATAGCGGCCACGCAGCCCAGGCTCTAACCCCAGCAGCGACATAAGCTCGTCCACCCTCTCGTCACTCTTTGCCCGCGACCATTTTTCCAGCTGCAGCACGGTGGCAATGTTCTGCGCGACCGTCCAGTGGGGAAACAGGCCGATGGACTGGATGGCGTAACCCATGCGACGACGCAGCTCCAGCACCGGCAGACTGCGGATCTCTTCCCCGGCAAAACGTATTACACCGCTGTCGTGCTCCACCAGGCGGTTGATCATCTTCAGCGTGGTGGATTTCCCCGACCCCGAGGTGCCAATCAGTACCGAAAACGCCCCCTCGGCAAAATTCAGGTTCAGGTGACTTGCTGCCGGACGACCGGCAAATGTTTTACTGACATCGTGAAATTCAATCATTGGCTCTTCTCCCGAGCAACGCGAGCCATAAGGCAAACAGCGCATCGATGACGACCGCCAGTGCAATCGTGGGCACCACGCCCAGTAACACCAGATCCAGCGCGCTGCTCAGCAGCCCCTGGAACACCAGCGCGCCAAAACCGCCTGCGCCAATCAGCGCGGCGATAACCGCCATCCCGACGGTCTGGACTGCCACCACCCGCAGGCTGCGCAGCAGCAGGGGCAAGGCGAGCGGCAGCTGGATCTGCCAGAAGCACTGTCGCCGGCTCATCCCCATCGCGTGGGCGCTCTCCAGCACATCCGGCGCGACCTGGCTTAAGCCTGCCACCACGCCACGGACCAGCGGCAGCAGCGCGTACAGTACCAGGGCAATAAGCGCGGGGGTTAATCCGGTTCCGGCGATACCGACCGAGGCTAACGCCGGAAATGACTTCACCAGCCCCGCCAGCGGCGCAATCAGCAGGCCAAACAGGGCCACGGAAGGGATGGTCTGGATCACGTTGAGCACGGCAAAAACCCCGCCCTGGCGGGAGGGATGACGATAACACCACATGCCCAGCGGTACCCCCAGCAGTAACGCCGGGAACAGCGTGCCGAAGAGGATCGTCAGGTGTTGCGCCAGCGCATCATCAAACACCTCCTGACGGTTGGCGTACTCTTTTAACAGCGAGAGATTATTCAGCTCACCGCTGAACAGCAGCAGCAACGGAATACACCAGATCTGGGCATTGAGCACCCAGCGCCAGGCAGACGACGGGATCAGGCGGCGGATCGCATCGCTGCAGGCCAGCAGACACAGCGCCAGCCACAGCCACAGGCCACTGCCCACGGTGGTTCGCGCCAGTGGACTTTCCGCCGAGGTCATGTGCGTGGCGGCAAGCCCGGCACTCCAGAACAAGGTGATGAAGAGACCTTCACTGAGGAGTAACGTCAGCCACTGTGCAACCCGCCCACGGCTGAGCGAGAGCACAACCAGTGCACCCAGCGCCACAACCAGCAGCAGCGGCGTAAACGGCCAGACCTGCCAGAGCGCGCGCCCTTCCCCCGACATCAGGCGGTTTGGCGCCACATTGACAAACGGTAGCGCGACCGCCGCAATGGCCACACAGGCCAACAGCAGCAGTACGCGGTTATGACATTTTATTGGCACAGCCCTGTCCTGTTACTTCACAAGCCCTTGTTGTTTCAGGAAATCGGCGGCCACTTTTTTGGCATCCAGTCCCTCTACGGCAATGCTCGCATTGAGCTGTTGCAGCGTTTTTGCATCCAGTTTTTCAAAGACCGGTTTGAGCCAGTCGGCGATATCCGGGTAGGCTTTTAGCACCGCCTCACGCACCACCGGCGTGGGGGCATAAATAGGCTGAACGCCTTTTGGATCGGTTAAGGTCTGCAGACCAAGCGCCGCGACCGGGCCGTCCGTACCGTAGGCCATCGCCGCATTGACACCGGAGGTCTGCTGCGCCGCCGCCTTGATGGTCACCGCGGTGTCACCGCCCGCGAGCGAGAGCAGCTGTGCCTGGTCAAGCTTGAAGTCGTAGGCTTTTTCGAAAGCAGGCAGCGCGTCCGGACGCTCGATAAACTCCGCCGAGGCCGCAAGCTTGAAGTCGCCCTTCTCTTTCAGATAGCGGCTGAGATCCGCAAGTGACGTCAGTTTGCCTTTCTCCGCCACGTCTTTACGCACCGCGATGGTCCAGGTGTTGTTGGCCGGAGCCGGAGTCAGCCAGACCAGCTTGTTCTGTTCTGCATCGAGTTTTTTGACTTTTTCATACCCGGCTTTGGCGTTTTTCCATGCCGGATCGTTTTCATCTTTGAAGAAAAATGCCCCGTTGCCGGTGTATTCCGGGTAGATATCCAGCTCGCCGGAGGTGATGGCCCCGCGTACCACGGGCGTGGTACCCAGCTGAACTTTATTCACGGTTTTCACGCCGTGGCTTTCCAGCACCTGCAAAATAATATTCCCGAGCAGCGCGCCTTCAGTGTCGATCTTTGAGCCCACTTTTACCGGTTCTGCCGCCTGTAGCGGCAGGCTTAGCGTCGCGAATAACGCCGCAGAAACTACCATCCCCGTTTTAATCGTCATTCCACTATCCTCATTTTTTTGCTGCCTTTTTCAGAGGCTTGAGAGAAAAGCGTAGCTTAAAACGGCGGATTTACCCGGCAAAATGCCTTTTTAGCATAAGGTAAGACGCATCCCCCGGTGAACGGGGGATGCAAAGGAGGGAAAGGTTACAGCAGCTCGAACTCGCCTTTATTGACGCGGGCGGAATCCACACCAATGTAGACATTGAACTTGCCCGGTTCCGCATCGTATTTCATCTGCTGGTTCCAGAACTTCAGGGCATCCACGTCGATCGGGAAGCTGATGGTTTTGGTTTCACCAGGTTTCAGGTTGACCTTCTCAAAGCCGCGCAGCTGTTTCACCGGACGGCTCATGGAGGCGGTCACATCCTGAACATACATCTGGATCACCGTCGCACCTTCACGTTTACCGGTGTTCGTCACGTCAACGCTGGCAGTCACTTTACCGTCACGCTTCAGGCTCGGGGCCGACATTTTCACGTCAGAGACCTTAAAGGTGGTATAGCTCAAACCGTACCCAAACGGATACAGCGGACCGTTCGCTTCATCGAAATAGCGGGAGGTGTACTTGTTTGGCTTATCAGCGTTATACGGACGGCCGGTATTCAGGTGGCTGTAGTACACCGGGATCTGCCCGACAGAGCGCGGGAAGGACATCGGCAGTTTGCCCGACGGGTTGTAATCACCAAACAGCACGTCGGCGATGGCGTTACCCCCTTCCGTACCGGCGAACCAGGTTTCCAGAATAGCATCAGCCTGCTGATCTTCTTTCACCAGCGCCAGTGGACGACCGTTCATCAGCACCAGCACCAGCGGCTTGCCGGTGGCTTTCAGGGCGGCGATCAGATCGCGCTGGCTTTGCGGGATCGTGATGTCCGTTCGGCTGGAGGCTTCGTGTGCCATCCCCTGTGCTTCACCCACCACGGCAACCACCACGTCAGACTGTTTCGCGGCGTTTACCGCTTCGTCAATCATCTCTTTCGGCGAGCGCGGATCCACCTTCACCGCCTCTTCATACTGATTGAGGAAGGTCACGATATCTTTATCATCAGTGACGTTCGCCCCTTTGGCGTACACCACCTTAGCGTTTTCACCGACCGCATTTTTAATACCGGTGAGCACGGTCACGGACTGATCGGCCACGCCCGCAGCAGACCAGCTACCCATCACGTCGCGCTTGCTGTCGGCCAGCGGGCCGACCACCGCAATGGTGCCGGATTTTTTCAGCGGCAGCGTGTCGAGGCGGTTTTTCAGCAGCACCAGGCTTTCACGCGCCACTTCACGGGCCTCTTTACGGTGCAGACGGCTTTCGGCATTGGTGTCCGCCGGGTCTGACTCTTTCGGACCCAGGTGGCTGTATGGATCGTTAAACAGCCCCATGTCATATTTCACGTTCAGCACGTGACGCGTGGCATCGTCCAGCTCCGCCATCGTCACCTTGCCGCTCTTCACCAGCCCCGGCAGGTATTTGCTGTAATATTCGTCGCTCATGCTCATGTTGATGCCGGATTTGAGCGCCACGCGCACCGCATCTTCCGGGTCGGAGGCCGTACCGTGTTTGATGAGCTCTTTAATGGCGCCATGGTCAGAGACGGTGATGCCCTTGAAGCCCCACTGGTCGCGCAGCACGTCTTTCAGCAGCCAGGAGTCAGAGGTGGCAGGCGTGCCGTTGAGCGAGTTCAGGGCGACCATCACCGCGCCGCTACCGGCATCCAGGCCTGCTTTGTACGGCGGCATGTAATCGTTAAACAGGCGCTGCGGGCTCATGTCGACGGTGTTGTACTCTTTACCGCCTTCCACGGCACCATAGGCGGCGAAGTGCTTGACGCTGGTCATGACCGAATAACGATCCGCCGGGCTTTTACCCTGCATCGCTTCCACCATGGTTTTCCCCATCGTGGCGGTCAAATAAGTATCTTCACCAAAGCCCTCTGACGCGCGGCCCCAGCGCGGATCGCGGGAGACGTCAACCATCGGGGCCCAGGTCATGTTCAGGCCGTCGTCTGCGGCTTCATATGCCGAGACGCGCCCGACGGTTTTCACCGCGTCGAGGTTAAAGGAGGAGGCCAGACCGAGGCTGATAGGGAAAACGGTACGCTGTCCGTGTACCACGTCATAGGCGAAGAACAGCGGAATTTTCAGGCGGCTAAGTTCCATCACCTGATCCTGCATTTTGCGGATATCCTGACGGGTCACGGTGTTAAAAATCGCCCCTACCTGGCTCTCTTTAATCATCTCGCGGATCGCCTCTTTCGGGTTATCCGGGCCGACGCTGATAAGACGCAGCTGGCCGATCTTCTCATCGACCGTCATTTTCTTGAGCAATTCCGTGACAAACGCGTCCCGTGCTTCAGGCGTAAGCGGGTGATTGCCAAACAGTTCATCTGCCAGCGCAGGTTGCAGTGCCAGGCTGACGGCGACACCTACAGAACATAGCCATTTCATGTCGTTTTACTCTCTCATCAATTTCCGCCGGAAGATCTCGGCCAGGGCGTGCGAAAAGCGCAGTGTGCCACAAACCCTCAGAACGTTGCAGGGTTATTCTCTGATTTTTCTCGCAAATACGCGCCCTCTAAACAGCTAATCGCGCTATGCTTTACAGCGAGAAATTTGCCCCACCACAAGGAGTGGAAGATGTCTTCTGTTCGAACTGCCGATAACACGACTTTTATTAACGAACTGTCGCGCCTGGTTGGTCACTCTCACCTGCTTACCGACCCGGCCAAAACTGCCCGCTACCGTAAGGGCTTTCGTTCCGGACAGGGCGATGCGCTGGCGGTGGTTTTTCCCGGCACGCTGCTGGAGCTGTGGCGCGTCCTGAGCGCCTGCGTCGCCGCGGACAAGATTATTTTAATGCAGGCGGCTAACACCGGCCTGACCGAAGGCTCGACGCCGAACGGCAACGATTACGATCGCGACATCGTGATTATCAGCACCCTGCGCCTCGACAAACTTCACCTGCTCGATAAAGGCGAGCAGGTACTGGCCTTCCCTGGCACCACCCTCTACTCGCTGGAAAAAGCGCTTAAGCCGCTTGGGCGAGAACCGCATTCGGTGATTGGTTCATCCTGCATCGGCGCCTCCGTCATTGGTGGGATTTGTAATAATTCCGGCGGTTCGCTGGTGCAGCGCGGCCCGGCTTATACCGAAATGTCGCTCTATGCCCGTATTGATGAAAACGGCAAGCTGACGCTGGTGAACCATCTGGGAATCGATCTGGGCGTCACGCCGGAGCAGATCCTGAGTAAGCTCGACGACGATCGCGTGAAAGATGAAGATGTACAGCACGATGGCCGTCATGCCCACGATCACGATTACATCACCCGCGTACGGGATATCAACGCGGATACACCAGCGCGTTACAACGCCGACCCGGATCGCCTGTTCGAATCCTCCGGCTGCGCGGGCAAACTGGCCGTTTTCGCGGTCCGGCTCGACACCTTCCCGGCCGAGAAAAAACAGCAGGTGTTTTACATCGGCACCAATCAGCCTGACGTGCTGACCGAAATCCGTCGTCATATTCTGGGCGAATTCACGCATCTGCCGGTGGCGGGCGAGTATATGCATCGGGATATTTACGACATCGCCGAACGCTACGGCAAAGATACGTTCCTGATGATCGACAAGCTCGGCACCGACAAAATGCCGTTCTTCTTCACCATGAAGGGCCGCACTGATGCAATGCTGGAGAAAGTGCCGCTGTTTAAACCCCACTTCACCGACCGCTTTATGCAGAAGCTGGGTAACGTTTTCCCGGCCCACCTGCCGGAGCGAATGAAAACCTGGCGCGACAAGTATGAACATCACCTGCTGCTGAAAATGGCCGGGGACGGGATCGCCGAAGCACAAAACTGGCTGAGCGAATTCTTCAAAACCGCCGAGGGAGATTTCTTCGCCTGTACACCTGAGGAGGGGAGCAAAGCGTTCCTGCACCGTTTTGCCGCTGCGGGGGCCGCCATCCGTTATCAGGCCGTACACTCAGAAGAAGTAGAGGATATTCTGGCGCTGGATATTGCCCTGCGACGCAACGATACCGAGTGGTTTGAACACCTGCCGCCTGAAATCGACAGCAAGCTGGTGCATAAGCTCTACTACGGCCACTTTATGTGCTACGTCTTCCACCAGGATTACATCGTTAAAAAAGGGGTCGACGCGCACGCGTTGAAAGAGGAGATGCTCGCCCTTCTGCGCGAACGAGGCGCACAATATCCTGCGGAACACAACGTTGGGCATCTTTACAAAGCCCCTGAGACACTTAAGCAGTTTTATCGCGAGAATGACCCTACAAACAGTATGAATCCCGGCATTGGTAAAACAACGCGGAATAAATACTGGAAAGAGAGCGGTAACGCAGAGCAGGCCATTACGCAACCATCTGATTAATTCATACAGCCATATTTAAGAGATTGTTAAGCACAGCTCAATCGTACTAGAGTACCTGCACTCGCCGGAGAAACGTTTCTCCGGCATTCTTTGACGAGGAGCAGGCACATCATGTCGGCTGTTGATATTTTATCCGTAACCGAAGTGGAAGTGCGCGATGCCCTTCCCGACGATGTGCATGCCATTTCGGCTATTTATGCATGGCATGTACTTCACGGACGTGCGTCGTTTGAGGAAATCCCCCCCACCGTTGATGAAATGCGTAAGCGGTTGAAAAACGTGACCGATAACGGTTTGCCCTGGCTGGTGGCGCTGTATCGCGGCATTGTGGTGGGCTATTGCTACGCCACGCCATACCGTCCACGACACGCGTATCGCTTCACGCTGGAAGAGTCAATCTACGTGGATGCCAGTACCACCGGACGCGGTTTTGGTAGCGCACTAATGGACGCGCTGATTGAACGCTGCGAACAAGGTCCCTGGCGTCAGATGATTGCCGTTGTGGGGGATGGCCATAATAACGCCGGGTCATTGCGGCTGCATAAAAAGCACGGTTTTGAAGTGGTCGGTCAGCTACGCAGCGTGGGCTACAAAAAAGGCGACTGGCGGGATACGGTGATTATGCAGCGCCCGCTCAACGACGGAGACTGGACCCTGCCGGAATAGGCCCAGTGCGGTCTGGTGCCCTCACCCCCGCCCTCTTCCACCGGGAGAGGGAGAAAACATAAAAAACGGTAACACAGTTACCGTTTTGCTTTTACCTAATCGTTCTGCGCCGTCGCCATCTGCTCGGCTTTCTGCTTTTTATACGTCAATGCTGCGGCCGGAACAGGCTGCACTTTCCCGGTTTCAATCCAGGTGCGCAGTCGGCTGGCATCGGCGAAGTGAGTATATTTGCCGAAGGCATCCATCACCACCAGCGCCACCGGTTTACCGTTGAACACGGTACGCATCACCAGACAGTGACCCGCCGCGTTAGTAAAGCCGGTTTTCGTTAACTGAATATTCCAGTTCTCGCGGTACACCAGGTGGTTCGTATTGCGAAACGGCAGCGTATAGGCCGGGTTCGCAAAGGTCGCCATCTCTTCACGGGTGGTACTGAGCTGCCCAATCAGCGGGTACTGTTTGCTGGCAATCAGCAGTTTGGTCAGATCGCGCGCCGTAGAGACGTTGTGAATCGACAGACCTGTCGGCTCAACAAAACGGGTGTTATTCATTCCCAGCGCTTTGGCTTTGGCATTCATCGCTCGAATGAAGGCGTCGTAGCCGCCCGGATAATGGTGGGCGAGGCTCGCCGCGGCGCGGTTTTCTGACGACATCAGCGCCAGCAAGAGCATATTTTTACGACTGATTTCACTGTTCAGGCGCACGCGGGAGTAAACCCCTTTCATCTCCGGCGTGTGGCTGATATCCACTTTCAGTTTTTCATCCAGCGGCAGATGTGCATCCAGCACTACCATCGCGGTCATTAATTTGGTTATCGAGGCGATCGGGCGCACCAGATCCGGGTGGCTGGCGTAGATCACCTTATTAGTGTTGAGATCAACAATCATCGCGCTGCCGGAAGCGATTTGCGGTTGAGCAGCAGCGGTGGTCACCGCGGGCGTTTTGGCGACAGCTGGCACGCCAGCGGACGCCCCCAGCAACAGTGCCAGGCTAAGTAAAGAAACTCGGAATTTCAGCATGGTGAGACTTCTGATAATTATTCACGCACGTTATGACGTACACCGCCTGCGTCGACGGAGAAACACAGGCTGGCTTCGGCATCATAGCGGTCACCGTGCATTGTCGCCAGCGGATAATCGTGAACAGATGCTGCATTGCTGGCATTTACGCCAGCAATGCAATTAACTCAGAAGAGACGGTAACCATAACCCCAAAGAATCACCGTCAGCGCCAGTAACGCCTCCAGTACCAGCACGCCGATGGCGAGCGTAGAGCTGGAAAAGCTCAGGCCTTCTTCTTTATTGATATTCAGGAAGGTTGGTACGCCCAGATACAGCAGATAGCCAGTGTAAAAGAGCGCAATGGTCCCGATCAGCGCGCACAGCCAGACCAGGGGATAGAGCGCAACAATACCGCTTAAGAACAGCGGGGTTGCGACGTATCCGGCAAAGACCATACAGTGTGCCAGGGAAGGACGCTGCGGATAGTTACGTGCCATCCAGTGAATGACGCGTCCCATAACCGCCACCCCTGCCAGCATCAGGCCATAAAAGAGAATGGCAAGATAAAGCCCGGTAAACCAGGAAAGCTGTACTACGGTGCCATCACCAAAGTTCCAGCCGATTTGTGTTGTACCAATAAACGCGCATATCACCGGCACCGCCGCCATCAGCAGCACGTGGTGCGTGTAATGATGCGAGACCGTTTCGTTCTCACTTTTGATGACATGCATTTCACGATCGGGATGGGAAAAAAGTCCCCAGACATGGTTCATAGCGCCCCCTTGTTGTCGGCCCGTCATCGATACCTTAAGTATAATGCAGGGTTTAGATTATTTTATGTACAGTGGGAAATTTCCGTTGATTGCCCCGCGGTTGTCACAAGGGGTATATGATTAACCGAGGCACGCTGAGGGAGATGATATTTACGTAATGGATATCAACGGAGTTATTGAACAATACGGATACGCTGCGCTGGTTGTCGGAAGCGTGGCAGAAGGTGAAACCATCACCCTGTTAGGCGGCGTCGCCGCGCATCAGGGATTACTTAAATTCCCGCTGGTTGTCGCCGCGGTTGCGCTGGGCGGGATGATTGGCGATCAGCTGCTCTACTTTCTGGGGCTGCGTTTTGGGCCGACGCTGCTTAAGCGTTTCGCTAAGCACAAGAAGAAAATTAACCGCGCGCAGCGGCTGATCCAGCGCCACCCTTACCTGTTTGTGATTGGCACCCGCTTTATGTACGGCTTTCGGATTATCGGGCCGATATTGATTGGCGCCAGCCGCCTGCCGCCGAAAATTTTCCTGCCGCTGAACGTGATTGGCGCGTGCGCCTGGGCGCTGATCTTTACCACGCTCGGTTACGTGGGGGGAGAAGTGATTGGCCCGTGGCTGCATAACCTTGACCAGCATCTGAAGCACTGGGCGTGGCTGATTCTGGTGGTTGTGGCGGTGATTGGAGTCAGGCTGTGGATGCGGCACAGAGAGAAGAAGCAGGATGAGGAGTGAGTGCGGTCTGTTGCCCTCACCCTAACCCTCTCCCACAGGGAGAGGGAACTTAACACACCCTCTCCCACGGGGTGAGGGGAAGCTACCCCGCTGGCTTAAACTGCGGATTCGCCAGCATAAACCCGCCATCGACGATAAACGACTGCCCTGTGGTGTAGCTGGCGTCGCTGTCGCATAACCACGCCACCAGACTGGCGATCTCTTTGGTATATCCCGGTCTTGCGAGCGGGATCGCTGGCATCGATCCTTCCTTCACTTCACTCTCGTCCATATCATTCATCGGTGTGGCAATCGCCCCCGGCGCAACGGCGTTGACCAGAATGTTGTGCTGCACCAGTTCCAGCGCCATCGATTTGGTTAAACCTCCCAGCGCATGTTTTGCGGCGGTATAGGCGCTGGCTTCCGGCAGCGGCGTATGTTCGTGCACCGAGGTGATATTGACGATTCGCCCTCCTTCCCCCTGCTCCACCATTTTACGTGCGGCAATCTGCGAACAGAGAAACGCACCGTCCACGTCGACGGTGAAAATGTTTCGCCAGTCGTCAAACGGCATATCCAGGAAGGGCGCTTTGGTCATCGCCCCCGCATTGTTAACCAGCACGTCCAGGCGACCAAAACGGGCAATTAACGTTTCAATCGCCTGCGCGCCCTGTGGGAGGGTGCTTAGATCTAGGTGGATAGCTTCAGCCCGCCGTCCCTGCGCCTCCACTTCGCGGCAGGTATCCCGGGCCCCTTGTTCATCAGAGTGCCAGGTGACGCCAATATCAAACCCACGTTCAGCCAGCATCAGGGCCGTGGTTTTACCAATCCCGGAATCCGATGCGGTAACAATCGCTACTTTGGTCATACTCACCTCCTGAAGAACGGCAAAGAGGTAAGTATAGATAATGACCCTGATTAGCCATGATGATAACCACCACCCAGCGCGGAGGTGAGCTGTAGCGTGGCGTCGATATACTCGCCCTGCAGCATCAATCCGGCGAGATGTTCCTTCAGCGCTGGAATTCTGGCTTCACTGACGCGCGAGCCGGCAATAATTCCGGCGCTAAAACGTGCCTGCGCCAGCTCCACGACGCGCGCCGCATCTTTTTCTACCTGCTGCTGATGCTGATTTTTCGCCGTCAGCATTTCCACTTCGCTGGCCGTACGCGCCACCTGGTTCACGGCATCCACCACCGCCTTGTTGTAGTTCGCCACCGACAGATTGTTCTGCGCCTGGGCAATATCCAGCTGCGCGTTCAGCCTGCCGCTGTCAAAAATGGGCAGAGTCAGCCCGGCGGTCACACCCATTTGCTGAGCTGAAGAACGGAACAGATCGCTCAGATGCAGGGCATCTTGTTGTAAAAACGCCATCAGATTCACATCAGGATAAAACGCCGCTCTGGCGGCATCGACCTCGCTCATTGAGGCTTCGATATACCAGTGCGCCGCCTGCAGATCCGGTCGTCGGGCCAGCAGTTCATATCCCAGCGTCGACGGTAACGACGCTTCAACCGTCGGTAGGGCATGCCGTGTGAGCGCCAGCGCGGGGGTATTAGTCAACGCGTTCAGACGCGCCTCGATGGCTTTCATTTTGCCGTGAACCTCTGCGATCTGCTCTTCGGTTTTGCTGGCACTGATGTCGGTTTCGACACCTTCCACAGAGGAGGTGATCCCGTGCTGATACAGCTCGCGATCGGCACCGATGATATTGTCCTGTTGGGATTTGATCTGCGTGAGGACCTCCTCCACGGCGGCCTGAGTTTGCCAGTCCCAGTAGAGCCGCGCCACGCTGCTGGCAAGCAGTTGACGGGTCTGCTCAAGCTCCGCTTTTTGCGCATTCACCTTGCCTATCCGGGCCTCCAACCGGGCGCGATTTTTGCCCCACAAATCCAGATCCCAGCCCGCAGTCAGACCAAAGGTACCGTTGGTATACCAGGGGCCGGTGGTGCCCGCAGCCGGGTCGGTTATGGCAAAGGGCCCCATCAGCCCTTCAGCGGACATTTTCTGACGTTCAGCATCGGCCGAAAAATCAATTTGCGGGCCGTCGGCCGCCAGGGCTGCTTTGGCCTGGGCTTCGGCAAGGGTAATACGCTGACGGGCAATCTGCATATCGGGCGCATCGCTTAATGCTTTGGCAATTAGCTTATCAAGCTGCGGATCGTTATACGCTTTCCACCATGCATTTTTCGGCCAGTCCTGATGAGGCAGCACCGTATTAACCGACGCCGTGAGTGACTGGGTATTAAGGGGAGTTACCGTGGCATGTTGCGGCGCACAGCCGGCCAGAATAACGGCAAAGGGAGCACTCAGAGATAAAATAAGAAAACGTTTCATTACGCCATTCACGCCAAAAAATAAAGGCGCAAAGTACGCCTGATACCTCTCTTTTTTTTAGTAATGCGTGGCAATGCGCAAATTGTCATACATTTTTGTAATTAGAAAATTATACATGCCGAGAATAAGCCAAATTAACAAATTCATCTCAATTATAAATTGCCTGCTACACTTACTGTTGGCATACATACGCAGGAGAAGGGAATGAAAATATTATTGTGGGTCATTTTAATTATATTTCTGATAGGACTGCTGGTAGTAACGGGTGTGTTCAAGATGATTTTCTGATTCATTTGCCCGGCACCGCGCCGGGCAAAGGTCAACCAGCCCATGCGTCTGGTCCAGCGCTTCACAGGGATAATTGCGGTCACACGCTTATTATTTTGCCTGGATCACCCGCGCAATATCCGCAGAAGTCTGTAATGTCCGAATCTCCTGAAATAACCCCAGCGCTTCATCGTACTCTTTGCGTAAATAGCTGAGCCACTGTTTGATACGCGCCACGTGATATAGCCCGGTGTCGCCCTGCTTTTCCAGACGGCTATATTTTTGCAGCAGCGTCACAACATCAGCCCACGGCATACGCGGCTCGTTATATTTAATCACCCGGCTGAGGTTAGGCACATTCAATGCCCCGCGGCCGATCATCACCGCCTCGCAGCCGGTGGCTTTGAGACAGGCCTGCGCGCTCTGGTAATCCCAGATTTCACCGTTGGCGATCACCGGAATGCTGAGGCGTTTGCGGATCTCACCAATTGCCTGCCAGTTAATGCGCTCGGCTTTGTAGCCATCTTCTTTGGTGCGGCCATGCACCACCAGTTCAGTAGCCCCGGCCTGCTGCACCGCATCGGCAATTTCAAACTGCCGCGCGTCGCTGTCCCAGCCCAGGCGCACTTTCACCGTCACCGGCAAATGGGCAGGCACGGCTTCACGCATCGCTTTCGCGCCACGGTAAATCAGCTCAGGATCTTTCAGCAGCGTCGCCCCGCCGCCGCTGCCGTTCACCAGCTTCGACGGGCAGCCACAGTTGAGATCGACCCCGTAAGAGCCGAGCTCGACGGCACGGGCGGCGTTCTCGGCCAGCCATTCAGGATACTGGCCCAGCAGTTGAATACGCACCAGCGTGCCGGAGGTGGTCCGGCTCTGGCGGTGCAGCTCCGGACAGAGTCTGTAAAACGATTTTACCGGCAACAACATATCGACCACGCGCAAAAACTCCGTCACGCAGAGATCGTAATCGTTCACCTCGGTCAGAAGTTCGCGCACGAGGGAATCGAGCACGCCTTCCATTGGGGCCAGTAAAACACGCATAGCAGTACCTGTGAAAAAAGACGCGCTATAGTAATCGCTCTGTATGTATGTTGAAAGCACGACGTTCTATTCTGGAATGACGGGTATGCTTAAAATTCATGATGTGATCCATGGCACACTTTCGGGTTTAATTGTATGATGAATGCGTTTCAGCAAGGATTTTAACCATGAGAAAATCATTGAACATTATCTGGCAATATCTGCGCGCATTCGTCCTGATTTACGCCTGCCTGTACGCCGGGATTTTCATCGCTTCCCTGCTTCCTATCACCATTCCCGGCAGCATTATCGGCATGCTGATCCTCTTTGTTCTGCTGGCGTTGCAAATTCTGCCCGCTAAGTGGGTCAACCCCGGCTGCTTCGTTCTTATTCGCTATATGGCGCTGCTGTTCGTGCCGATTGGCGTCGGGGTCATGCAGTACTTCGATCTGCTTAAAGCCCAGTTCGGCCCGATTGTCGTCTCCTGCGCGGTCAGTACGCTGGTGGTTTTCCTTGTGGTGAGCTGGAGTTCGCATCTGGTACATGGCGAACGTAAAGTGGTTGGACAGAAAGGAACAAAACAATGATGGCCAATATCTGGTGGTCGCTGCCATTAACCCTGGCGGTATTCTTCGCGGCACGCAAACTTGCCGCCCGGTTCAAGATGCCGCTGCTTAACCCGTTGCTGGTGGCGATGGTGGTGATTATCCCGTTCCTGCTGCTTACCGGTATTCCTTACGAACGCTACTTTGCCGGGAGCAAAATTTTAAACGACCTGCTACAACCCGCCGTGGTCGCACTCGCGTTTCCTTTATATGAACAGCTGCACCAGATCCGCGCCCGCTGGAAATCCATTATTACCATCTGTTTTGTGGGGAGCCTGGTGGCGATGATCACCGGTACTTCAGTCGCACTGCTGATGGGGGCCTCTGCGCAAATTGCCGCCTCTATTCTGCCGAAATCGGTGACCACGCCTATCGCCATGGCCGTGGGCGGCAGCCTCGGCGGCATTCCTGCCATCAGCGCCATGTGCGTGATCTTTGTCGGCATACTGGGCGCCGTGTTTGGCCATACCCTGCTCAATGTCATGCGCATTCATACCAAAGCCGCACGCGGTCTGGCGATGGGCACCGCGTCGCACGCGCTGGGCACCGCCCGCTGTGCGGAGCTGGATTATCAGGAGGGGGCGTTCAGCTCGCTGGCACTGGTGATCTGCGGAATCATGACCTCGCTGATGGCGCCGTTCATTTTCCCCGTGATTCTGGCGGTGATGGGCTAAAATTTGCGATGCGTCGCGCAAATTTCATTTTGTTTTCATAAGTTGCATACATAATGAGATATGGATCACATATAAAGCCCCGACGGCTCCGTACACTACCGATCCATTAACCTTTATGAGGCAAACGCCATGCATCCACGTTTTCAAGCGGCTTTCGCCCGGCTTGCAGAGAATTTGCAATCAGCTCTGGCCCCGATTCTGGCGGATGAGCATTTCCCCGCCCTGCTCACCGCTGAGCAGATCACCACGCTGAAACAGGCCACGGATCTTGACGAAGACGCGCTGGCTTTCGCATTGCTGCCGCTGGCTGCCGCCTGTGCACGTGCCGATCTTTCCCACTTTAACGTTGGCGCCATTGCGCGCGGCGTCAGCGGAACCTGGTACTTCGGCGGAAACATGGAGTTCCTGGGCGCAACCATGCAGCAGACTGTTCATGCGGAACAGAGCGCCATCAGCCACGCCTGGCTGCGCGGCGAAAAGGCCCTGAGCGCCATTACCGTGAACTACACCCCGTGCGGGCACTGCCGTCAGTTTATGAATGAACTGAACAGCGGGCTGCAGCTGCGCATCAATCTGCCGGGTCGCGCGCCGCATACGCTGGGCGACTACCTGCCTGACGCCTTTGGTCCGAAAGATCTTGAAATCAAAACCCTGCTGATGGACGAGCAGGATCACGGTTACACGCTGACCGGTGATGACCTGACCCAGGCGGCCATTCGCGCTGCCAACAAAAGCCATACGCCGTACAGCAAATCCCCGAGCGGCGTGGCACTGCAATGCCGCGATGGGCGTATTTTTAGCGGCAGCTATGCCGAAAACGCCGCGTTTAACCCAACGCTGCCACCGCTGCAGGGCGCACTGAACCTGCTGAGTCTGAACGGCTATGACTACCCGGATATTCAGCGCGCCATTCTGGCAGAAATTGCCGATGCACCGCTGATTCAATGGGATGCCACCGCCGCCACCCTGAAAGCGCTGGGCTGCACGTCAATCGAGCGTGTATTGCTGGCGTGATCCTTCTGGCGGGCAGACATGCCCGCCCGTTTTGCTGAAAAAGCCTTCAGTTGATGCGCTGTTTCTTGCGCTAACCAGGCGGGTACAGTAGCCTGAGTTAAATTCACCTTCGGTACGAGCCATCTGCATGTTAAAGCGCGTTTTTTACAGCCTGTCTGTCCTGGTCGGCATACTGCTGTTGATCGTGCTGGGTCTCGACCGGTGGATGAGCTGGAAAACGGCCCCCTACATTTTTGATGACCTGCAGGACCTGCCCTATCGCCAGGTGGGTGTGGTGCTCGGCACCGCAAAGTATTACCGCACCGGCGTCATCAATCAGTATTACCGCTACCGCATTCAGGGCGCGCTCAACGCCTACAACAGCGGCAAGGTCAATTACCTGCTGTTAAGCGGCGATAACGCGCTGCAAAGCTACAACGAACCGGTCACCATGCGCAAAGACCTGATTGCCGCAGGCGTTGATCCGGCAGATATCGTGCTCGACTACGCCGGGTTCCGCACGCTCGACTCCATCGTGCGCACGCGCAAAGTGTTCGACACCAACGACTTCATCATCATCACCCAGCGCTTCCACTGCGAACGTGCGCTGTTTATCGCGCTGCACATGGGCATTCAGGCGCAGTGTTATGCGGTGCCCTCGCCAAAAGATATGCTGAGCGTGCGCGTGCGTGAGTTTGGCGCTCGCTTTGGCGCGCTGGCCGATCTCTATATCTTCAAACGTGAACCGCGCTTTTTAGGCCCACTGGTGCCAATTCCGGCCATGCATGAAGTGCCGGAAGATGCGCAGGGTTATCCGGCGGTGACGCCGGAGCAGTTGCTGGACATGCAGAAGAAAAAGTAATCAAATTCTATAACGCGTGATATAACACGCACTACTCTGTCATCAGATGCCTAATGAGTGATATAAGTGGCGCTAGTTGCCATTTTCATTAACAATGAGTAATATTTTACTCATTGCCGTTTTATGGAGGTGAGATGGAGACGTTAACCGTACAAGCATATCTGAATGAAACATGGACGGATATCGCCCTCATCAAATATCCGGGAAGCGAAAACAATGACTGGAACACCACACAGTTAGACTATCTTACTGAGTATGCGATTAATTTTCTTAACTATGATGATTTTCACGCGGTCTCAGTCAACCACCCTGTATCACTCTTTTTTGATGACCAGGGTCAACCGGGCTGGCTGCGATTTATCGACGATATCATTCCTGCCGGAGCCAGTCGCCGTTATTGGATAAATGCACTCGATATCAGTGAGTTGCCTGTTGGTCAGCAGAATTTTTTATTGTTGAAATTTGGCACAATGTCCCCTGTCGGGAATTTGCGTATAAAAGAATCCGTTCCTGAATGGAATGAATTCGCACGCACTAAAACGTTTACGGTTGCGGACGTCATCGATCGTGCGGCAGATTTTCTGGATTATGCCCAGGAAAGAGGCGCGGCGGCGGGTGGTGCAACCGGCGCTGGGGGTGAAGCGCCGAAACTGTTGCTGCGCTGTAGTGAAACGGATGCCATATGGATCGATACCTGGCAAAACGAACCGGATAACCGGGACCGCTATTATTTGGTTAAATATCCACGCGGAAACAGAACAGAAGTTGATTGTAATATTCTCCGGGCTGAATTTCATTATTACCATGAGCTTAACGCGATGGGCTTTTCCACGATCCCAGTGGACACAATGCGCCTTGAAGAAGGTAGCCACTATCCTTCGCTGTGGTTGCCACGTTTCGACATAGTGAGAAATGAGCAGGATCAACTGATCAGGCTGGGTATGGAATCGGTGTATTCACTATTACAAAAAGCACCCGGTACTCTCCTGGATCATGAGGCAACGCTGCGCGCGTTAATTAATAAAATTACCTCCAGCCATATGGTTCAGCAGCAGGGCTATCAATTTGATATCCCTGGTTTTGTAACAGAATGGGTACGTCGCGATCTGTTAAATATTATTTTTGGGAATAGTGACAACCATGGGCGAAATACCGCCTTTGTGAAAGCTGAAAATCACATTATGCTCTCCCCTGTTTATGATTTTGCTCCAATGAAAGCCGATCCAGAGGGGATACCGCGAACCCTGAAGTGGTCATTATCTTGTGAATCAGGGGGGGATTATAATTTCAACGCTATCGCGCAAGCGCTGGCGGAGTGGATCCCTCCCACAACTTTACTTGACGCTCTGCATGAGACAGCCGTCCAGCTCATCGATCTCCCGGAAAGGCTGGAGGCGCGAGGCGTTCCCGACCAAATAATGGAAATGCCCGCGATTGGTTTTCGCTATATTCCGAATAAACTTTCTCGTTGGGGTTTATTATGAAAACATCTAATAAGTTTGAATCAGAGCTTCTACAAACATTAGCCCGGGTACGCAGCGTAAATGAAAAGCGAC
This sequence comes from Enterobacter cloacae complex sp. IR5384, assembly GCF_049237265.1. NCBI lineage: Bacteria > Pseudomonadati > Pseudomonadota > Gammaproteobacteria > Enterobacterales > Enterobacteriaceae > Enterobacter > Enterobacter cloacae complex sp. IR5384. The sequence goes on from NZ_JBMKHJ010000004.1 coordinate 51,508, forward strand.
GTCATGATGAGGATGAAGATCCGGACAAGTCATCGGTAGTAAAGAGGCAACGCGTTTCACCAGGCTTAACACGGATTAGTACTCTTGATCGCCAGGCTGTACTGCATGCAGCCATACGGGACATTTTACTGGGTAAAATCACACAGGGTGAGGCGCTGAAAAGACTCAGGGTCGAAGTGTTGGGGATGAAGCAGGATGAATATGCAAAGCTGGTCAGCGTATCCCGGAAAACATTGTCGGATGTAGAAAATGGCAGAGGCAATTATTCCGCTGACATTATAAATAAAATCTTTAAACCCTTTGGGCTTCAAACCGGACTGGTGCCCATTTCCAAATCGCTTATAGCTTCACTTTTCACGTAAAAAACCCGCATGCCGTTCACGGGCAGCGGGTTTTATTTATTCGCCTGATAATTATTTCTTACGCGCGTATTTCAGTGAATCCAGCGCAACCGCGAAGATGATAATGGCGCCCTTGATGATGTACTGCCAGTACGGGTTCACGCCGATGTAGGTCAGGCCATAGTTGATGACCGTAAAGATGATCACACCGGTGACCACGCCAAGCACGGTACCCACACCGCCGCTGAAGGAGACCCCACCGACCACGCAGGCGGCAATCGCATCCAGTTCGTACATAAAGCCGAGGTTGTTGGTGGCAGAGCCGATACGGCCCGCTTCCAGCATCCCGCCGAAGGCATAGAACACACCGGACAGGGCATAAATCATCAGCAGGTTCAGGGCCACGTTAACGCCGGACACTTTCGCTGCTTCCGGGTTCCCCCCGATGGCGAAGATGTTCTTACCAAAGCGGGTTTTGTTCCACAGGATCCAGACGAACGCCACCGCAATCAACGCGTAGAAGGTGATATACGACAGGCGGAAGCTGCCCAGCGCAATAAATCCTTGCGTGAAGGTCGAGAAGCCGCTGTCGAAGCCCGAGATGGGGGACGCACCGACGAAGTCGTAGTACAGGGAGTTGATACCGTAAACGATGATCATCGTACCCAGGGTGGTGATAAATGGCGTCACGTTCAGGTAAGCGATGATAATACCGTTGATCAGACCAATCACCGCACCGATGGCGCAGACAATCAGGATCACCACGAAAATGGGCATGGTCGCCATTTCCGGGAACACCTTGTTGGCGTTTTCCATCGACTGCAACAGGGTTGCCGCGATCACCGCCGCCAGGCCGACCTGGCGCCCTGCGGAAAGGTCAGTCCCCTGGGTGACGATGAGCCCCGCCACGCCCAGCGCGATGATAATACGTACGGAAGACTGAGTCAGAATGTTACTCAGGTTCAGCAGACTTAAGAACGTAGGGTCCTGGAAAATGATAATGGCCAGCAATACTAAAAGAACAACGTAAATACCGCCTTCTTTCAGATAAGTGAGAAAACTTTTTTTATTTAACGCACTCATGAGGAGCCCCTGATCTTAAAGGTGCAAAGACGCTAAACGCAAAATTTCGTTTTGCGTTGTCGTTTTCGTGTCAACAATACCGGCAACGAGACCATTGCTCATAACCAGAATACGGTCTGTGATCCCTAACAATTCCGGCATTTCGGAAGAGATAATAATGATCCCTTTATCCTTTTTCGCCAGCTCAGCGATCAGCTGATAAATTTCAAACTTCGCGCCGACGTCAATACCGCGGGTTGGTTCATCCAGCATCAGAATTTCTGGCTGCGTTAATAACCAACGACCGATAATGACTTTTTGCTGGTTACCGCCCGACAGCGAACCAATTTGCGTACGATGCCCCGGCGTTTTTACGCGCATAGAGTCAATAACCCACTGGGTATCGCTCTTCATGCGGGAGTTATCCAGCAGACCCACTTTGTTTTTATAGTTGCGGATATTAGAAATTAACGAGTTAAAGTTAATATCCAGATAGGCATAAATACCGGTCGAACGCCGCTCTTCCGTCACCAGTGCAAAACCATTATTAATGGCTTCGTTGGCGTTGTGGTTGTTAATTTTCTTACCGTGCAGCGTGATGGTGCCTTCGGCTTTCTCGCGAATACCAAACAGGGTTTCGACGATATCGGTACGTTTTGCCCCGACCAGGCCTGCAATGCCCAGAATTTCGCCCTTGTGCAGGTCGAAGGAGACGTCGCGAATAGAGGGCTGACGCAGCGAGGTCAGATTACGCACCTCAAGGATCACCTCACCCGGCTTGTTCTCTTTGTCCGGGAAACGCTGGTTCAGGGAACGGCCCACCATCATGGCGATGATCTTGTCCATGTCCAGCCCTTCGAGAGGCTGAGTGGCAATCCACTGGCCGTCGCGCAGGATGGTTATCTCATCACACAGCTGGAAGATCTCTTCCATTTTATGGGAGATATAAACAATGCCGCAGCCGCGATCTTTTAGCTTACGAATAATGGTAAAAAGGTGGTTAACCTCTTTTTCCGTTAATGACGATGTCGGTTCATCCATGATGACAATTTTGGCATCATAGGAGAACGCTTTAGCAATTTCGATCATCTGCATTTGCGAGACGGATAATGTTCCCACGCGGGCGCGCGGATCGATATCAATATCCAGCTCATCGAAAATGGCTTTGGTGTCACGGTACATTTTGTCCTGATCGACAAAAACACCTTTGGTTGGATAACGTCCCAACCACATATTATCCATTACCGAGCGTTGCAGTACCAGGTTCAATTCCTGGTGAACCATAGAGATACCGTTTTCCAGTGCTTCTTTCGCTGAATGGAAATCGATCTCTTTCCCCTGAAAAAGAATGCTGCCAGAATCTTTTTGATAGATCCCAAAAAGACATTTTAATAATGTTGATTTACCGGCACCGTTCTCACCCATTAAGGCATGAATTGAATGAGGCCGAACTTTTAAATTAACATTATCGAGTGCCTTAACACCGGGAAACGACTTGTTGATGCCGTTCATTTCCAACAAGAATTCACCGGACGACGGAGTAGTTGTGCTGACCATAATTATACCTTGTTGGCCTCGCATATCGCGTTATAAAAGGGCGCAACATGTTGCGCCCTGTGGAGACATAACTAACTATCTTATTTACCGATAAACTCAGCCAGGTTGGACTGGTCTACGCCCACGTAAGGTACGCGAACGATTTTATTGTCGATTTTCCAGTTGGTGCCATCAGCCGCACCTTTACCGTCGGCCAGGTTTTTCGCCAGATCGAAGGTGGCTTTCGCCTGGTTGTTGGCATCGTTCAGCACGGTACCGGCCATCGCACCTGATTTCACCAGTGCCAGCGCTTCTGGCAGCGCATCCACGCCGAACACAGGGATAGAGGATTTGTTGTGTGCTTTCAGGGCTTCTACCGCACCCATTGCCATCGCGTCGTTGTTAGCGATGACCACTTCAATTTTGTTCGCGTTAGGACCAGACAGCCACGCGTCCATTTTATCTTTCGCCTGAGCGGTATCCCACATCGCGGTATCTAAAGCCAGCTGCTGGGTTTTCAGACCTTTGTCGTTCAGCTCTTTGACAACGTAAGTGGTACGCGCTTCAGCATCCGGGTGGCCTGGCTCGCCTTTCAGCAGCACAAACTGGATCTGGCCGTCTTTGTTCAGATCCCAGTTCGGGTTGGCCGCCCAGTGTTTCGCGATCAGATCGCCCTGAATAATACCGGACTCTTTGGAGTCAGTACCGACGTAATACGCTTTGTCATAGCTGTCCAGCGCTTTACGGGAAGGTTCTTTGTTGAAGAAGACGATTGGCACGTTCTGGCCGCGCGCTTTCTCGATAACTGTGCCTGCAGCAGCCGGGTCAACCAGGTTGATTGCCAGTGCCTTCACACCTTTTGCCAGCAGGACGTCAATCTGATCGTTCTGTTTGGACTGGTCGTTCTGGGAGTCATTCATCAGCAGCTGAACATCTGGCGCTGCTTTAGCATCTTTCTCGATCGCTTTACGCACAACAGACATGAAGTTGTCGTCGTATTTATAGATAGTCACACCAATACGGGTATCCGCAGCGTGCGCTGCTGCACCAAAAAGCATGCTTGCCATTACAGCAGACAGAGTCAACACCTTCTTATTCATGGTATCTCCGGTTTTTTTTATGCAGGGTAGTTCTTGTGAATAACGATCGGCGGGCAGGTGTTAATAAAACGTTACTGACAGCCGAAGTTCACTTATAAAATTTCTATCTTCCGTGTTCGGTAACGCTCCAGAAATGCGTTTTATTCGTTGTTTGCGGCACGTTGGCTATAGTGAAAGTGAATAATCACTGTTACATAGCGTTTCAGCCCCTAAAACGCTGACATCATAGTCAGCGCCTTGTTAAGATACTGTGAATTTACTCACAGATTGAAAACGGTTACATCAGCTGGCTTTATCAGTTAGTGATCGGAACCACAATTTGCCGGGCAGAGACCGAATGGCGGCGCACTAATGTCGGCATGAAACAGTGTGTTGCTCCCGTATCAAGCAGCCCTGCCGCGCCCTGTAACGCCAGCTCAGTCGCCAGTTTGGCCATCGAGACAATGGGATAGCGTACCGTTGTCAGCTGCGGGTCGGTGTAACGGGCAATGGGAATATCGTCAAAACCGATCAACGACAAATGCTGTGGCACCGCAATGCCGTTATCTTTTAACGCCGTCAGTGCTCCGGCAGCCATGCTGTCGTTGTAGGCAAACACCGCGGAGAGCTGCAGGTTACGGCCCAGCAGCTCGACCATCGCCGCCTCCCCTCCCTGCATGTCCGGGGTACCGGTGGCTACCCAGCTTTCAGCAGGCGCAATGCCGTGCTCTTTCAGGGCGTTTTGCCAGCCTTCGCGACGCAGTTCGTCGTCCTCAATCGCGTGGCTGGAGGCCAGATAACCGATTCGCTGGTGCCCGTTATTAATCAGCATGCGCGTGGCCATCATGGCGCCGCTCACGTTATCCAGCCCCACGCAACGGTGGGCATAGCCGGGCACAATCCGGTTGATGAGCACCATGCCGGGGATTTGCTCCATAAATCCGGCAAGCTCCTCATCACTCAGGGCTTTTGAATGCACAATCAGCGCGTTACAACGCTGGCGGATCAGCACTTCGATGGCATAGCGCTCTTTTTCTGCTTCATGATAGCTGTTGCCGATCAGCACATACTTTTGGTGCTGCTGGGCGACAACATCCACCGCTTTCACCAGCGCGCCAAAAAACGCATCCGACACGTCCATCACTACCACGCCAATGGTGTCACTGACCTGCGTAGCCAGCGCCTGCGCGTTAGCATTGGGGCGGTAACCCAGTTGGGTCACGGCTTTCATTACGGTTTCACGGGTTTCAGGGCTGACCAGCGCGCTGTTATTCAGCACGCGAGAGACGGTGGCCACAGAAACGCCCGCCTGACGGGCGACGTCACGAATGGTGATCATATTCACCATCCTTAAAAGGATTGCAGCAACTCACAGACACCCCCTGTGTTTAGCAAGGTGGCTATTTTGGCAGCGAGAGAAAGGGGACTACGTGAAGAAGCTCACACAGATGAAAACGGTTACATCCATTTTGTTAATGATTGTGATCCAGATCGTTATCTGGATGTATTATTCAATGAAACACCTGACGCTTTTGCGGTTAACTGACGCCACGCCCACTCCAGCGGCCCCTGGCGGAAATACCGCAGCCAGATAACCGAAAACGCCAGGTTTATCGTCCAGACCGGAAGAACAAACGCCACCAGCGTAAGGCGGTCGAATTTCATAAACAGGCCAAATCGATAGAACAGCGTGGTACAGATGAGGGTCTGCAAAATGTAATTGCTTAACGCCATGCGGCCAACGCAGGCAACGGCACTGACAATCCAGAGGCGGGAGAGCTGCGGCCAGTAGCCATAGATGAGCGCGGCGTAGCCGATGGTCTGGAACGGGGCACCGAGCTCGCGCGGAACCTGCAGCAGGAAAGCGCACCAGCGGTAATCCCAGTGAAGATGCCACTGCGCAATCACTGCCGGGAGATTGATCGCCACGCCCAGCAGCACCAGCAAGACTCCGGTGCGACGATAGTGGCGCAGGCTAAATTCCCCTTTCAGCCAGCCGGTGCGCATCAGGGATGCGCCCATCAGCATCATCCCCGCCAGCTGCCAGCCGTATTGCGCCCCCAGCGCCAGCAGGTTATCGCCCAGCATATCCGCGCGATTGCTTATCGCTTCCGCGCCGCCTTTTAGCTTCCAGAACTGCTCATACTGCAGGTTGGCGGCGTCCGGTATCCATGAGCGGCTTGTTGCGTCGCCGGCGATCATACCCAGCAACAGCAGCACCCCAAGCCCCATGACATAGAGCATCACGCCGGTGTTAAACAGGCTTTTGACGCTATGCGCATCACGGATGAGTCGCCAGCAAATTAGCCCGACTAATCCATAGGCGAGAAGAATATCACCGTCCCAGAAGAACAGGCCGTGAATAAAGCCAAGGAGCACCAGCAGGGTCAGACGTGACTGGATCCAGCGGGTGCCGCGTTTGAGCAGCAGTTGCAGACCGGCGCCAAACAGCAGCGCAAAGAGGGTGAGGAATTTCACCTGAGCAAAGAGATCGAGGATTGCCCACGTCCAGGCATCGCGACGGGTGATCTCGCCATACCAGGCGGGGTTAAGATAAGCGGCCTTCGGCAGACCGAAGGCGCTGATATTAAGCAGCAGGATACCGAGAATGGCGACGCCGCGAACAAAATCGAGCGTGACGTTTCGCTCCATGGTCCCTGCCCTGTCTGATTAGTTGTGGTGACGCACGGCGCGCAGGAACTCCTGGCGGGTGTTCTGGCTGGATTTAAACAGACCGCCCAGCGACGTGGTGGTGGTCGCACTGGTGGCATCACGTACACCGCGCGCCTTCACGCAGTAGTGAACCGCGTCAATAGAGACCGCGACGTTATTGGTGCCCAGCAGCGTTTGCAGCGCGGTCAGGATCTGCTGCGTCAGACGCTCCTGCACCTGTGGGCGTTGGGCAAAGAACTGCACGATACGGTTGATTTTGGACAGACCAATCACCGTATCTTTTGGAATGTAAGCCACGGTCGCTTTACCGTCGATGGTCACGAAGTGGTGCTCGCAGGTGCTGGTCAGCGTAATATCGCGCACCGTCACCATCTCATCCACCTTCATTTTGTTTTCAATGACGGTGATTTTCGGGAAGTTGGCGTAGTCCAGGCCGGAGAAAATTTCGTCGACATACATTTTTGCGATGCGATGCGGCGTTTCCATCAGACTGTCGTCGCTCAGATCGAGATTCAGCAGTTGCATGATCTCGGTCATGTGCCCGGCAATCAGACGCTTACGGGTTTCATTATCCACTTCCTGAACGGGTGGACGCAGTGGCGTTTCAAGACCGCGCGCAACCAGGGCTTCGTGGACAAGGGCCGCTTCTTTACTGAGTGATGACATTCTTTTCTCCTGCAGGTGTGGCGTCTTTTGCCCTCGTTGTGGCAAAAGTGTGCGCTCATTGTGCGTGAGGCCGCGCACATAATCCAGTATTCACGACGATAATTATTGCAATTGCTGCTGCCTTTCGGCCTGACGGTTCCACACCAGCGCGCCCGCAATGAACAGCGCAACGCCCGCCAGCCCCAGCGCAGGCTCAAGCTTGTGGGTAAGCCAGGTGGATAACGCCGAGGTCATCGGCCCCACCAGCTGTCCAATGGCATAACCGGTAGTCAGCAGCCCCGCCATATAGCGGGTATGTTCGGGTGCCAGCTCGCGCCCGTAGAGTAAAGAGAGCTGAACGGCACACAGGAATCCGCCGCCGACCAGCAGGCCGCCCGTCAGCAAGCCGCCAATTCCCGGCAGTAGCCACGCCGCCAGCACACCCGCCCCCTGTAACCACAGCACGATAGCCAGCCTGCGGTTCGAGGTAGAGGTGTGGCGCAAAACGATGCTGAGCACGATGCCCACAACAGCGGCAGCGCCAAATATCGGCCAGACAAACTGTGCAAACAGGCTGCCGGGAAAACGCACGGCCGCCATTTGCGATAAAAATGTTGCAGGCAGGATGTAGCCAAATCCGGCCAGGCTGTAGCTCCAGACCAGGCACTTCAGATCTTTCGTCAGAATAAGGGGTTCAGGCGCGCTGCCCGGCCGGTGCAGTTGCCCGGCACGCGGTAAATAGCGGGCAACCAGTGCGATAAGCACCAGCGCCAGCACGCCGTAAATCTGCCATGCGGCCCCGGCCGACAACGCTTTTGCGTGAATATAGACCGCAAGCAGTCCGCTCAGGGCGATACCTGCGCCCGGCCCGGCAAACACGGCCGCGCTCAAACCCGGTTTACCCAGTTGCCCCAGCCGCTCGTTGGTCCAGGCGGCAATGAGCACCATCGACCAGCCGCTCATGCAGCCAATCACAAAGCGCAGCAGACCATGTACCAGCGCGTTATCCGCTGCGGCGGAAAGCAGCGTCAGCGCCACAGCGCCAGTAATACCCAGCCAAAGGCGGGTTTCAACGAAGCGATGGGCGCGCATCGCATCCCATGCGCCCACCAGATAGCCCAGATAGTTCATCGCCGCCACCAGACCTGCGCTGGTGAGCGTGAGTTGCCCGGCGGCAATCATCAGCGGCACCTGAGGGGTAAACGCGAAGCGCCCAATTCCCATCGCTACCACCAGAACCACAAATCCACTGAGCGCAATTCGCAGCGCCATGACCGCTCCAGTTGTTAATAAAAAGTAAATTTATGATGCAGGATCTCGCTGTCTTGCGAAAGTGAAAGTTGCTCACAGGTAAATGAAAACTCTGTATTATGGGTTGAATGAATAGCAATTCGCATTAAGGAGCCCTGCATGGAACTGCTCGAAGAGCATCGTTGTTTTGAAGGTCGACAGCAGCGCTGGCGCCACGACTCCACTGTCCTGAACTGTGCCATGACGTTCAGCATTTTCCTGCCGCCCACTGAAGAGGGTGTTAAGCCCCCGGTTCTGTTCTGGCTCTCGGGATTAACCTGTAACGATGAGAATTTCACCACCAAAGCGGGTGCGCAGCGTGTGGCGGCCGAGCTGGGTATCGCCCTGGTGATGCCAGACACCAGCCCGCGTGGCGATGAGGTGGCGGACGATGCCGGATATGATCTGGGCAAAGGGGCCGGGTTCTATCTGAACGCCACCGAGCAGCCGTGGGCGAGCCATTACCGCATGTACGACTACATTGCCGACGAGCTGCCAGCCCTGATTCAGCGTGAGTTTGCAGTAAGCAACCGGTGTGCCATCAGCGGGCATTCCATGGGTGGGCACGGCGCGTTGATCATGGCGCTAAAAAATCCTGGCAGATACACCAGCGTTTCCGCGTTTGCGCCGATAGTGAACCCGAGCCAGGTACCGTGGGGGCAGAAAGCCTTTACGAACTATCTGGGCGATGACGCACAACGCTGGCAGGAGTGGGACAGCTGTGCCCTGATGCTGGCGAGCCAGCCTGGAAATGCGATCCCGACGCTTGTCGATCAAGGTGATGCGGATCAGTTCCTGGCCGGACAGCTACAGCCCGCCGTGCTGGCTGAAGCCGCACGTCAGAAAGACTGGCCGCTGACGCTGCGTATTCAGCCCGGATATGACCACAGCTACTATTTCATTGCATCCTTTATTGAGGATCACCTCCGCTTCCATGCGGAGCATTTGTTCGGGTAAGTGCGGTCTTTTTTGCCCGGTAAGCGAAGCGCCACCGGGCATGAAAACCACATCAGAACTTATAATCCACACCCACAAAGTAGCGGCGGCCATCTTCCGTGTAGCTGTAATCGTCGCGGCTCAGATCTTTATCCAGCAGGTTCTGCACGCCCGCGCGCAGCTTCACGCTTTTCGTTGCCTGCCATGCCGCGCCGGTATTCCAGATGACATAGCCGCCCGGCGTTGCGTCTGCGCTGGTTAACGCACGTTTCTCGCCGGTGTAGTGGCCCTGGACGTAGAACGACCAGTCCTGCGTCGCCTTCCAGTCCACGGTACCGTTGGCGGTATGGAACGGCAGTTCGGACAGCGGTTTGTTGCCGCCGTTGCTGATATCACGCCCGTCGTTGTAGGTATAGTTCAGCGTCAGCTTCCAGTCCTCAGCCACCGGGATCTTCAGCTCGGTTTCCACGCCACGAATACGCGCCTTGTTGACGTTGTAATAGCGGAAGATCGGTTCACCGTCAGCATTCAGCCCCACGTAGTTCGGGTAGCTCTTAGCCTGGTTAACGTTCGCCGTACGGCTGATGCTGATACGGTCATCAACATTGTTCTGGAAGGTGGAAATGCTGGCCTGCACGCCCTCTAACCATCCCTCTTCCCCGCTGTAGTACAGCCCGAGTTCAAAGCTTTCGCTGGTTTCCGGTTTCAGGTTCGGGTTACCGACAATCTCGCAGGCACCGCGACACGATCCGGTGATCCAGTCCGGACTCAGTTGCAGCAGGGATGGCGCTTTAAACGCGGTTGCCCAGCCCCCTTTCACCGTGACGGTATCGGTCGCGTTATAGACCAGATACGCTCGCGGACTCCAGTGATCGCCGTAGGTGTCGTGGTCGTCCATACGGATGCCGGTAGTCAGCGCCAGCGGTTCAAATATCCGCCATTCATCTTCAAGGAAGAGAGCATACTGGCTGGTAGAGGTCGCGCTGCCGGAGCCGCCGGTCAGGTTTACCGGATCTTTCAGCTTGTCGTGACGCCATTCGCCGCCGAAGGTCAGCAGCTGATTGATTTCACCCAGCGGCAGCACGTATTTACCATCAACGGCGTTGCTCTCGGAAGTGATGGTATGGCTGTTACCCGGGTTTTTGTTGTCCACCTTCTCGCCGTAAACTTTCAGTTCGCTGTTGCCTGTCCCCCATCGGCCGTTGTGGCTCAGAGAGTAGTTCTGGCGCTCAAGGCGATTTTTATCGAGGGAATCGGAATCACGATCCTGGCGGTCGAAACCATAGCCTGCGGTAAAGTCATGATCTTCCGTCGGCGTCCAGGCGAATTCCACGTTGGCATCGCGGCTGGTGAAGCCCTCAATGCGCGGCGTTTCACCGCTCGTTGTGGTAGATGATTCTTGCTGCTTGTCTTTTTCACGCTTAGACACGCTGCCGTAGGCCTTCAGCCCCAGCACGCCGTCCACCAGCGGGCCGCTGGTGTAGAACTGGCCGTTGTTGGTGTCCCCGCGATCGCGGTGTTCCTGAATGGTGGAGTCGGCGCTCAGGGTGCCCGTCCACTTCTGACCGATTTTCTTGGTGATGATGTTCACCACGCCGCCCAGCGCATCTGAGCCGTAGAGCGAGGACATTGGCCCGCGCACCACTTCGATCCGCTCGATCGCATCGACCGGAACCCAGTTCAGATCGAAATCGTTATGGCGGAAGACGGCGTTGCGGGAGTTAACACGCTTACCGTCGATCAGGATCAGCGTATAGCTGCTGTCCAGACCGCGAATACTTACCCCTTTACGGTTGTCCCCTTCATTAGTGAGCTGCACGCCCGGTACGTCCTGCAACACATCTTTCAGGTTCTGAACGGGTTTACGCTGCAGGTCTTCCTGAGTGATGACGCTGATGCTCGCCGGTGCGTCCTTCAGGTTTTGCTCAGTCGCTGACGCCGTGACAACCAGTGTGTCGCTGGATTCCGCAGCGATGACAGGCAGTGCCAGGGACATTGCGGACGCACAAAGTCCTCCCCTGACGAAGGGATTCAACCTAAACATTCCATATCTCCATGAGGTAAATACAACTAAATCAAAAGATTATTGCCCACAATGCCTTTTGCTCCGCCCGCATCTCCGGCGGGTCGGTGGTCTGCTTATTTTGACGTAACGATAAAGCAAACGATTATTATTATCAATTAAATTGTTAAAAATTATATCCGTTCTGCATAATGTGGAGATAAAAAAGCCCGCTAAAATGAGCGGGCTAAAAGAGAGGAAGTGCGGTTTATTTGTTAAATCGTTCAGGGAATTCCATTTCACTGTAGCGAACGAAGTGCGTTCCTTTCATCAGCTTGTAACCAAACCAGATCACCAGGAACAGCGGAATACCAATGTAGGTGGCCGTTACGGCGCCCCAGTCAATGGTGTCCGCCAGGAACGCTTCATAGTTCTGGCCAAGGGTGATAATCAGACACAGAATGAAGGCGAAAATCGGCCCCAGCGGGAAGAACCCGGAACGGTACGGCAGGTTGTTCAGATCGTGTCCCTGCATCACATAGCCGCGACGGAAGCGGTAGTGACTGATGGCAATCCCCAGCCAGGCAATAAAGCCCGTCATACCAGAGGTGTTGAGCAGCCACAGGTAGACCGTCTGGTTACCGAACATGGAGGTCAGGAAGCACAGACCAGCAATGACCGTTGTGGCATACAGTGCGTTACGCGGCACACCGCCACGAGACAGTTTTGCGAAAATACGCGGCGCTTTACCGTCACAGGCCAGGGTATAGAGCATACGGGTTGAGGCGTACATACCGGAGTTACCCGCAGACAGCACCGCTGTCAGGATAACGGCGTTCATCACCGCCGCCGCAGAGAGCAGACCGGCATGCTGGAAGACCAGCGTGAACGGGCTGACGCTGATGTCTTTGACATCGTTTCGCAGCAGGCTTGGGTCGGTGTACGGGATAATCAGGCTGATAATCAGGATCGCGAAAACATAGAACAGCAGAATACGCCAGAATACCTGACGCACCGCGCGCGGAATGTTCTTCTCCGGGTTTTCAGACTCACCGGCAGCAATACCAATCAGCTCGGTGCCCTGGAAGGAGAAGCCAACAATCATCGCCACGCCAATCATCGCCGAGAAACCACCGGCAAACGGCGCATCGCCAATCGTCCAGTTGCTCCACCCGGCCGGTTCCGCCCCTTTGAAAATACCAACGATCATCGCCACACCGACGACGATAAAGATGATGACGGTTGCCACTTTGATCAAAGAGAACCAGTATTCCGCTTCGCCAAAGCCGCGAACGGAGATGTAGTTCAGCAGGAAGATGACCGCGAGGAACAGCGCACTCCAGATCCAGCCTGGCGTGTCCGGGAACCACCAGGTCATAACCAGCTGTGCGGCGACAAGGTCAACGGCGATGGTGACCGCCCAGTTGTACCAGTAGTTCCAGCCCAGCGCGAAGCCGAAGCCTTCTTCAACGTATTTCTGACCGTAGGTCGAAAACGAACCGGATACCGGCATGTACGCGGCCAGTTCGCCCAGGCTGGTCATCAGGAAGTAGACCATCAGGCCAATCAGGATATAAGAGAAAAGTGCCCCACCCGGGCCAGCTGCCGAAATGGTTGCCCCGGAGGCAACGAAAAGACCTGTACCGATTGAGCCGCCGATGGCGATCATCGTCAGGTGACGCGCCTTGAGTTCGCGGCGTAGCGCGGGCGCTTCTGTGGTTTTAGTTTCTGAAACCATGTGAAAATGCTGTCCATCTAATAAATGAGGCGCGATTGTAGCAGACGATCCGCGTTCCTTCCGGCAGAAATACTGAGTTATAAGAGAGCTTCATGACTCGGCCAGGATTATAAGTAAAGCATAATTTTTCCCTCTCCCCATTGGGGTGAGGGGCGCTTTTACATGGCGCAATAGCGCAGAAAACGCTGCAGCGAGCTGGAAAGATGTTTCTGACGATGGTGAATACACCACAACGTGCGCACCAGTTTGGGCAGCGGAAGCGGAACTTCAACCAGCGTTCCGGCCTCAAGCTGTTCAATAATGACCCGTCGTGAAAGGCAGCTGATCCCAAGGCCATGTCGCACCGCATGCTTGATTGCCTCTGAGTTGCCCAGCTCCATCCCCAGCTGGAAATGCGGCAAATGGGAGAGCAGCAGATAATCAACAATTTCCCGCGTGCCGGAGCCCTGCTCACGCAGGATCCACTGCGCCTGCGCCAGACGTTCCAGGGTTACTTCACCCTGCAATAACGACGAGGCGGGTGAAGCGAAGACCACCAGTTCATCTTCCAGCCAGGGTTCCGCAATGATATCGACGTTATGGCACGGCCCTTCGATAAGACCGATATCCACGCGAAAATCGATTACCGCATTAATCACATCCTGACTGTTCCCCACGCTCATCTCCAGCGGCAGGGTCGGAAAATCCCGGCGATAGCGGGCAATCACTTCCGGCAAGATATAGTTCCCGATGGTGCTGCTGGCATACACGCGGATGGCACCGTTCTCTTCCCGGAAGAGTTGTTCAATTTCCGTTGCCTGTTCCAGCAGCGCCAGCGCACGGGGATAAAGCAGGCGGCCATGTTCGTTGACCACCAGCCGCTTCCCTACCCTGTCGAAGAGCTGCACGCCCAACTGGCCCTCAAGATCGGTTAACGCGGCGCTGACCGCAGACTGGGAAAGCGAAAGCATCTGCGAGGCCTGGGTCGTCGACCCGCTTTTCAGCACTTCGGCAAAAACTTCCAGCTGACGCAAAGTAATGTGCATGGTTGCTTACCACTTATATAGATTGATTATAAGTATATAATCAATTTTATTTTTAAACCAGCGCGCCGTAACCTTTAGCCAGACAAAGGAGAAGGTTATGTCAGAAATCACCTTACAGCATCATCGTACATTGTGGCACTTCGTGCCGGGTCTTGCGCTCAGCGCGGTCGTCACTGGTGTGGCATTATGGGGCGGCAGCATTCCCGCCGTCGCCGGTGCCGGTTTTAGCGCCTTAACGCTGGCGATCCTGCTCGGCATGGTCGTGGGTAACACCGTTTATCCGCACATCTGGAAGTCCTGTGATGGCGGCGTTATTTTTGCCAAGCAGCATCTGCTGCGCCTCGGGATCATTCTTTACGGCTTTCGCCTCACCTTTTCACAGATTGCGGATGTTGGCATTAGCGGTATCGCCATTGACGTCCTGACCCTGACCAGCACCTTTTTACTGGCCTGCTTTATCGGGCAGAAAATCTTTGGCCTGGATAAACAGACCAGCTGGCTGATCGGTGCCGGGAGCAGTATTTGCGGTGCGGCGGCGGTACTGGCAACCGAACCTGTGGTCAAGGCGGAATCCAGCAAAGTTACGGTGGCGGTCGCGACCGTGGTGATCTTCGGTACGCTGGCTATTTTCCTCTACCCGACCATGTATCCGCTGGTTGCCCACTGGTTTAGCCCGGAAACCTATGGCATCTACATTGGCTCAACCATGCATGAAGTGGCGCAGGTCGTGGCGGCGGGTCATGCAATTAACCCGGAAGCAGAAAACGCTGCGGTGATTGCTAAAATGCTGCGCGTCATGATGCTGGCACCCTTCCTGATTATCCTGGCTGCCCGCGTGAAACAGCTTGCGCCCGCGGGTGGTAATCAGAAGAGTAAAATCACCATACCGTGGTTTGCGATCCTGTTTATCGTGGTGGCGATTTTCAACTCCTTCCACCTGCTGCCAAAAGCGGTGGTCGATATGCTGGTGACGCTGGATACCGTGCTGCTGGCGATGGCGATGGCGGCGCTGGGGGTGACCACGCACGTCAGCGCGCTGAAAAAAGCCGGTGCGAAACCGCTGCTGATGGCGCTGGTGCTCTTCATCTGGCTGATTGTGGGTGGCGGTGCGATTAACCTCGTGGTTCACAGCCTGATGGCATAAACCACTACATCCTTCTCCTGTTAACCCGTTATGATACGCATTTCGGGTTAACAGGAGTCCCTTTATGAAATACGTTGGAGCGCACGTCAGCGCTGCCGGTGGCCTTGCGAATGCCGCCATTCGCGCCGCCGAAATTGAGGCGACCGCTTTCGCCCTGTTCACCAAAAACCAGCGCCAGTGGCGCGCCGCGCCGCTTACCGCTGACGTCATAGATGATTTCAAAGCCGCCTGTGAGAAGTACCACTATGGGCCGGGTCAAATCCTTCCCCACGACAGCTATCTGATCAACCTCGGCCATCCGGTTCAGGAAGCGCTGGAGAAGTCCCGCGAAGCGTTTCTGGATGAAGTCCAGCGCTGCGAGCAGCTTGGGCTGACGCTGCTGAATTTCCATCCGGGTAGCCATCTGATGCAGATAGACGAAGAGGCCTGCCTGGCACGCATTGCGGAGTCCATTAACATTACGCTGGATAAAACCCAGGGGGTTACCGCAGTGATCGAGAATACCGCCGGTCAGGGCAGCAACCTCGGCTTTAAGTTTGAACATCTGGCTGCCATCATCGACGGCGTGGAAGATAAATCCCGCGTGGGTGTATGTATCGATACCTGTCACGCGTTTGCAGCCGGTTACGATCTGCGTACAACCGAGGCCACGAAAAACACCTTCGATGAGTTCGAACGCGTGGTGGGCTTTAAGTATCTGCGTGGAATGCACTTAAACGATGCCAAAAGCGCCTTTGGCAGCCGCGTAGACCGTCACCACAGCCTGGGTGAAGGTAATATTGGCCATGATGCGTTCCGCTTTATCATGCAGGACGCCCGTTTCGATGGTATCCCCATGGTGCTGGAAACCATCAATCCGGATATCTGGGCGGAAGAGATCGCCTGGCTGAAGGCACAGCAGACTGCTGAACAGGCGGCATAAAAAAGCCGGATCGCGTTAAGCGTCCGGCTTTTTTATAGGTCGGGTAAGGCGAAACCGCCACCCGACACCACTTTTAGGCTGCTTTTGCCACCGCTTCCGCTTCAGGGCGTTTCAGCACCGCGTAAGAGAGCCCCGCCACCAGCGTACCCGCAACAATCGCCAGCAAGTAACCCAGTACCGGGGTGATAGCACCTGGGATCAGCAGAACGAACAGACCACCGTGCGGTGCCATCAGCTTCGCGCCAATCGCCATTGAGATAGCCCCGGTCACCGCGCCGCCAACGATACAGCAAGGCAGAACACGCATTGGGTCACGGGCAGCGAACGGAATCGCCCCTTCGGTGATAAAGCACAGGCCCAGTACCAGCGCTGCTTTGCCGCCTTCCTGCTGCGCTTTGTCGAATTTACGACGCGCAATAATCGTTGCCAGGCCGAGCGCCAGCGGTGGCACCATACCGGCTGCCATAATGGCTGCCATTGGCGCGTAGGTCTGGGTACTCAGCAGGCCAACACCGAATGCATAGGCCGCTTTGTTTACCGGACCACCCATGTCGGTACACATCATGCCACCGAGGATAGCACCCAACAGCACCGCGTTTGCCGTGCCCATGGTTTGCAGCCAGTGGGTCAGACCCGCCAGGATACCCGCCACCGGCTTACCAATCAGGTAAATCATCGCCAGACCGACCACCAGGCTGGAAATCAGCGGAATGATCAGAATCGGTTTCAGGGCTTCCATACTTTGCGGCAGCTTCAGCTTCGAGCTGATAAGCTTCGCGACGTAACCCGCCAGGAAACCGGCAATGATACCGCCAATAAAGCCGGAACCGGTGCTCACGGCCAGCATACCGCCGATAAGACCCGGCGTCAGACCCGGACGGTCAGCGATGGAGAAGGCGATAAAGCCTGCCAGCACCGGCACCATCAGCGCGAACGCGGAGCCGCCACCAATCTGCATTAACGCCGCAGCCAGCGTTCCTTCTTCTTTAAATGCGGTGATACCAAACGCGAATGACAGTGCGATACACAGACCGCCCGCCACTACCATCGGCAGCATATAAGACACACCGGTCAGCAGGTGACGATAG
This sequence comes from Enterobacter cloacae complex sp. IR5384, assembly GCF_049237265.1. Classification (NCBI taxonomy): domain Bacteria; kingdom Pseudomonadati; phylum Pseudomonadota; class Gammaproteobacteria; order Enterobacterales; family Enterobacteriaceae; genus Enterobacter; species Enterobacter cloacae complex sp. IR5384. The sequence continues at coordinate 68,989 of NZ_JBMKHJ010000004.1, forward strand.
GCGCCCGCAGATTCTTTTTTCCCTTCGGTAGCCGGTTTAGCCGCACCGGTTGCCTGATAAGGCTGGGCTTCCACCAGCGCTTTATCAAACTCCTGCGCGGTCTTTTTCAGCGCCAGGCCGGTAGAGGTGCGGTACATCGGTTTACCCGCGAATTTCGCCAGATCCACTTCGATATCCGCCGCAACGATCACCAGATCGGCTTCCGCCACTTCTTCCGGGGTGATGGCATTGCCCGCCCCCACCGAGCCACGGGTTTCAACTTTTACCCACCAGCCGCGTTTTTTCGCTTCGGTTTCAATCGCTTCAGCCGCCATAAAGGTATGCGCGACGCCCGTCGGACAAGCTGTTACCGCCACAATGCGTTTCGGGCCCGTGGCAGCAACCGGTGCTGCCGCAGCCGGTGCGCTGTAGACAGACGCGTGGCCTTTCGCTTCGCTCAGGAACAGTTCCGGATGTGCCACCGCGCGATTAATATCGCCCAGCCACACTTTTTTGCCGTTCAGCGCGCTGTCAGCCGGGACCTTATCACCCAGCACAATCGCCATTTCAGCGTCGCCCGGGTTATCGGTCATTTCCAGATGTGCTTTGTTCGCCGCCGCTCCCAGCAGGGTCTTCGCCATATAGGCGCGAGCCTGTCCGAGACCGGAGTCAATAATCAGCAGCGTTTTCATTATTCCTCTCCTGCTGTTAGTTAAAAGGTTTTAAGTCAACGCGCGCCATCATCGCGGCTAACTGGGTACGATCGGTAATGCCGACATTGCTCTGACTCACGGCCAGGGCTGCAACGGCGGTGGCAAGACGTAAAGTATGTTCACTGGATTCGCGCATCAGCAGGCCATAGATCAGACCGCCAACCATCGAATCCCCGGCGCCAACGGTGCTGACAACGTCAACCGACGGCGGTTTGGCGATCCATTCGCCAGACGCGTTAACCCACAACGCCCCTTCTGCACCAAGCGAAATCACCACGTGAGCGATACCCTGCTCGCGCAGCGCATGGGCAGCGTCAATCACATCTTTTAATTCTGGCAGCTTCCGGCCAGCCCAGATCTCAAGTTCACGACGATTAGGCTTCACCAGCCACGGGGACGCTTTCAGGCCGGCGACCAGCGCATCACGGCTGCTGTCAAAAATGATGCACGGGCACTGGCTGCGCAGGCGCGTCATCCAGTCGGTGAAGGCTTCCGGGCTTACGCCAGATGGCAGACTGCCGCTGACGCACACCATGTCGAACTGGCCCAGCCAGGTCAGAGAATCGTTAACAAAACGCTCCCAGTCAGACGGCGTCACTTCAAAGCCAGAGAAATTCAGATCGGTTACTTCCCCGTCTTTCTCCGTCAGTTTGACGTTGATACGGGTACGGCCCTGAACGACCTGGAAACGGTTAGCAATGCCCAGCTCGCTGAAAAGCTGCTGGAAACCATCCTGGTTATCTTTACCGAGGAATCCCCCCACGGTGACATCGATACCGAGATCCTTGAGCACTTTCGCGACGTTAATCCCTTTGCCCGCAGCATGCAGGCCAGTGGTACGCACGAGGTTTACTTCGCCGCGCTCAATCTCCGGGCAAAACCCCACCAGGTCATAAGCCGGGTTTAGCGTAATAGTCGCAACACGTCTGCTCATTATGCGCCCTCCCCCAGACCCGCCGCGATGGCATCGCCAATCGCTTTCAGCGCCTGTTCAGCATCCGCACCCTGCGCGGTGAAACGCAGACGGTGACCCTTTTTCACGCCCAGCGCGACAACTTTCATCAGACTACGACCATTGGCCGCTTTGCCCGTGCCATCCAGGTTAGCCACGGTGATCTCACTTTCGAATTGTTTAATGGTATTCACCAGCATGGTGCCCGGACGGGCATGCAGGCCGTGCTCGTTACGCACAACGAACTCTGCGCTCAGCACGTCATCCGTCAGCGCATCATCACTGGTCAGCAGAGCCAGCACGGTGGCGGCATCCGCGTTCAGCAGTTTTTCAGCTTTGTTGTTCAGCAGCAGATCGCCCAGACGCTTCAGCACGGCAACCGGCTGGTCATCGGTCATGGCAACGGTCACCAGCAGTGCAGCGCTTTCACCGTCTACGTCAAAGGCGTTTGCGGCACGGCTCACCGCGATAGCGCTCCGCAGGTTGCCTTCAGCACTGTCGTTCAGCCAGATACCCTGGCCCAGATTGAGAGGCTTATCGTTAATGACGCGCGTGACAAAGGTAGCGTCTGCTGCCCCGGCTTCTTTCAGGCGTCCGGCATTCAGGGCCTGCAGCGTCACCAGATCGGTCGCGGCAACGTCCAGCGTCAGCGTGTCGTTATCCAGTTTCAGCGCTTCGCTCTGTTTTTCGCCCATCAGCAGAGCGCGCAGCTCTTCAGCGGTGGTGGCAGATTTCAACTGCTCGGCCACGGCGTCATCGCTCAGCACATGCGTCAGCTGACGCAGCAAACCTAAGTGCTCGTCGCTGCTGGCCGCGATACCGATGGCCACGTAAGCCACCTGCCCCTCGCCCCACACAACGCCCTGCGGGAACTGATAAACCTTAACGCCGGTTTTCAGCACCTGATCGCGGGTGTCTGTGGTGCCGTGCGGAATGGCGATGCCATTGCCGAGGAAGGTCGAGGTCTGCTGCTCACGCGCCAGCATGCCGTTGACGTAGCCTTCAGCCACATTGCCGGCCTGCACAAGGGCAGCGGCAACCTGGCGAATGGCCTCTTCTTTGTTCCCGGCCTGAGCGCCCGGGTGGATATCCTGTACAGATAACTGGAACATGGTTCTCCTCTCCTGCTGAAAGTGAATCGTTTCAGCTTCACTGAGAAAAAATGCGCTAGCCTGCTCCGTTTGTTAAAACAAGATAGCGCTGAAACGTTTCAAAAAGTCTTGCGCTTTCTGCAAGACGTTGCAAGGAAAGTTACATTTCTGATTGCAGAATTTAGAGATGCAGCACATTTCTTCCTCGTTCAGCTGAATTTTGCTGACGTTCAGCAAATCAGTTTCAGCTAAGGTCAGCTGCACGCGAATATGAAATGCCATTTTGATTATTCGTGGCGAAATTGACCTCACCCTATGTTTATTTTCTGACTCGCGACGTACACTCCGCGTCTCCTGGAAACTCACCGACTGTGAAACATGCATAACACGCCCGCCGTCGTCTCGCCGAAGCCCTTTGATTTCACCTCAACGGCATTTTTAATTGTTGCCTTCCTGACCGGCATCGCCGGTGCGCTGCAGACCCCTACGCTGAGCCTGTTCCTGACCAATGAAGTCCATGCGCGTCCGGCGATGGTGGGCTTCTTCTTTACCGGAAGCGCCATTATCGGCATCCTGGTGAGCCAGTTTCTGGCGGGGCGTTCAGATAAAAAAGGCGATCGTAAAAGCCTGATCGTCTTTTGCTGTCTGCTGGGGGTGTTCGCCTGCGTCCTGTTTGCCTGGAACCGCAACTATTTTGTTCTGCTGTTTATCGGGGTGTTTCTGAGCAGTTTCGGTTCAACGGCGAATCCGCAGATGTTCGCCCTTGCCCGTGAGCATGCCGACCATACCGGGCGAGAAGCGGTAATGTTCAGCTCTATTCTGCGTGCGCAAGTATCGCTGGCGTGGGTTATTGGCCCGCCGCTGGCTTACGCGCTGGCGATGGGGTTTGGCTTTACGGTGATGTACCTGAGTGCGGCAGTGGCCTTTGTGGTGTGTGGCGCCATGGTGTGGTTCTTTCTGCCGTCGATGCGTAAAGAGCCAAAAGTGGCAACAGGCGTGCTGGAGGCACCGCGTCGTAACCGTCGTGACGCCCTGCTCCTCTTTATTATCTGTACGCTGATGTGGGGCACAAACAGCCTGTATATCATTAATATGCCGCTGTTTATTATTGATGAACTGCATCTGCCCGAGAAGCTTGCTGGCATCATGATGGGGACCGCGGCCGGGCTTGAAATCCCCACCATGCTGATTGCTGGCTATTACGCGAAGCGTTTCGGGAAACGTTTTCTGATGCGTATCGCCGCTGTCGCCGGGCTACTGTTCTATGTTGGAATGCTGACGGTTCATACGCCGGGGCTGCTGCTGGCTTTACAGCTGCTGAACGCCATCTATATCGGCATACTCGCCGGAATTGGCATGCTCTATTTCCAGGATCTGATGCCGGGTCAGGCAGGCTCCGCCACCACCCTTTATACTAATACCACCCGCGTGGGCTGGATTATCGCAGGCTCAATGGCCGGCGTGGTGGCTGAAATCTGGAACTATCACACGGTGTTCTGGATTGCGCTGGTGATGTGCACCCTGACGATAGCGTGCCTGACAAGAATTAAAGACGTTTAAGGTGCGGTGAGTGCTTCCAGATTAAGCAGGTACGTCATCGCCTGCTCGCGCGTGCTGCCGCACATCTCGGCGGAGGGCTGCAGCCCGGAGCAGACCTTCGGGCGCAGAGGCGAACCAAAGATCATGCACAGGTTGGTTTCAGAGAGCTGAACGCAGCGGGTATTCGCAGGCTTGCCCTCCGGCATTCCTGGAATGGGGCTGGAAATGGACGGTGCGGTACAGCACGCGCCGCAATCGGGACGACAATCCATAAATGCTCTCTATCGGTGAAAGACCCGCGCAGTCGGGTATCGGGCGCACAGTAACACCTTTTGTGTATTGATAGCAAAAGCCACGAATTCCGCTTGCCTGAAAGGCCGCGCACGAGTAATTTGGCGCGATATTTTTTACCTCCCGTAGACAGGATTACTGCAATGCCAAGAGCGAACGAAATTAAGAAAGGTATGGTACTGAATTACAACGGCAAACTGCTGATTGTGAAAGATATCGATATTCAGGCCCCGAGCGCCCGTGGTGCAGCAACGCTGTACAAAATGCGTTTCGCCGATGTACGTACCGGCCTTAAAGTGGAAGAACGTTTTAAAGGTGATGATATCGTTGATACCGTCACTCTGACCCGTCGCTATGTTGATTTCTCCTATATCGACGGCAACGAGTATGTATTCATGGATAAAGAAGATTACACCCCGTACATCTTCACCAAAGATCAGATTGAAGAAGAGCTGCTGTTCATTCCTGAAGGCGGTATGCCGGATATGCAGGTTCTGACCTGGGACGGCGTGCTGCTGGCGCTGGAACTGCCGCAGACGGTTGATCTGGAAATCGTTGAAACGGCACCGGGCATCAAAGGCGCGTCCGCCAGTGCGCGTAACAAACCCGCGACGCTGACCACCGGTCTGGTGGTACAGGTGCCTGAATACCTGTCCGCGGGTGAGAAAATCCGCATCCATATCGAAGAAAAACGCTATATGGGTCGTGCTGACTAAGTGCGGTTTTTGTCGGGTGGCGGCTTCGCCTTACCGACCTACAAAAACACAAAAACCGGCTCTCAGGCCGGTTTTTTGTAGGCCCGGTAAGCGTAGCGCCACCGGGCAACAGAACTTAGAGAAGTTCAGGATACTTCGTCATCTTCAGCGCCAGCTCTACGCCGCGCACTTCTGCCATCCCTTTCAGGCGGCCAATCGCCGAATAGCCCGGGTTCGTTTTCTTACGCAGATCGTCCAGCATCTGGTGTCCGTGATCCGGGCGGAACGGAATAGGACGTAAATCGCCAGCCTGTTTACGACGTGCCTCTTCCGCCAGAATGGCATCCACCACCGCCACCATATTCACATCACCGCTCAGGTGCGCCGCTTCGTGGAAGGTTTTCGGGTTCTCTTCACGGCAGGTCGCACGCAGATGCGTGAAGTGAATACGATCGCCAAAGGTTTCAATCATCCGCACAAGGTCATTATCCGCACGCACGCCGTACGAGCCCGTGCACATGGTAAAGCCGTTATAGATGCTATCGACCGTCTCTTTCAGCCACTGCATATCTTCAATGGTTGAGACGATACGCGGCAGGCCGAGGATGGGACGCGGAGGATCGTCCGGGTGTACGGCCAGACGCACGCCCGCCTCTTCCGCGACCGGCACAATCGCGCGCAGGAAGTACGCCATGTTTTCGCGCAGCTGATTTTTATCAATGCCGCCGTACTCTGCCAGACGGGCGCGGAACTGATCCAGCGTGTAGCCCTCTTCTGCACCCGGCAGGCCCGCGATGATATTGCGGGTCAGCTTTTCAATGTCTGCTTCGCTTGCTGCGTTAAACCATTCGCGCGCCTGCTGCTGCTCGTCGGCCGTGTAATCGGCTTCCGCGCCAGGGCGTTTCAGAATGTGTAACTCAAAGGCCGCGAAGGCGATCTGATCAAAACGCAACGCTCGGGAACCGTCTGGCAGCTGATACTCGAGATCAGTACGCGTCCAGTCAAGAACAGGCATGAAGTTATAGCAAACGGTATCGATGCCGCAGGCCGCCAGGTTGCGGATGCTCTGCTGATAGTTAGCAATCCAGGTCTGATACTCCCCAGAATGGGTTTTGATATCTTCGTGAACGGGAATACTTTCCACGACAGACCAGGTTAAGCCTTTTTCTGCCAGCAGCGCCTGACGCTGTTGAATCTCCTCTACCGGCCACACCTGGCCATTCGGAATATGATGCAGCGCCGTGACGACACCCGTTGCGCCAGCCTGACGCACATCATCTAGAGAAACTGGATCGTTCGGCCCGTACCAACGCCAGGTTTGTTCCATTGCCCACCCTCCAAAGTTGTTATACCAATATATATTACTGCGATGACGACTACCATACATGTTTAATGAAGGGGGTCAATACAGCGCCACAGATTGATTGATCGAACTCACAGAACGGCGATATTTACGGCTTACCAATTCTCTTTGTTGTCATATAACTTTACACTGGCATTGTTAATTAATGGTTAATCAGGTGTGTATTTCATGAAGACAATTGCCTCCACCTCGCTTCCTGCCCATGTTCAGCAGCCGCGCTACGATCGCTCGCTTCTGCGCTCGCGCATCGTTCACTTCGGCTTTGGTGCTTTTCACCGTGCGCATCAGGCGTTATTAACCCATCGGGTGCTGAATGCCAAAGGAGGCGACTGGGGCATTTGTGAGATCAGCCTGTTCAGCGGCGACGTGTTGATGAGCCAGCTGCGGGCGCAGGATCACCTCTTCACCGTGCTGGAGAAAGGCGCGGAGGGCAACCAGCCGATTATCACTGGAGCCGTGCATGAATGCCTGAACGCAAAACTGGACTCGCTGGCCGCCATCATTGAGAAATTTTGCGAGCCGCAGGTGGCAATTGTTTCCCTCACCATTACTGAGAAAGGCTATTGCATCGACCCCGCAACCGGGAAACTCGATTTGCAAAACACCCGGATCGTTCACGATCTGGAAAACCCGACGGAGCCCCATTCCGCCCCAGGGATCATCGTCGAAGCGCTCCACCGCCGCCGTGAACGCGGCTTACCCGCCTTTACGGTGCTTTCCTGCGATAACATCCCGGATAACGGCCACGTGGTGAAAAATGCCGTGCTCGGCATGGCGCAGAAACGCGCTGAAGACCTGGCCGGATGGATTGATACCCATGTGAGTTTCCCGGGCACAATGGTTGACAGGATTGTGCCCGCCGCCACCGATGCCTCGCTGGCGGAGGTCGCGCAGGAACTCGGTGTGGAAGATCCGTGCGCCATCATCTGCGAGCCCTTTATTCAGTGGGTCGTGGAAGATAACTTTGTCGCCGGACGCCCGGAGTGGGAAGTGGCAGGCGTGCAGATGGTGCAGGACGTTCTGCCGTGGGAACAGATGAAATTACGTATGCTGAACGGCAGCCACTCCTTCCTGGCGTATCTGGGCTATCTCGCCGGGTATGCGCACATTAATGAATGTATGGAGGATAAGGCGTTTCGTCAGGCCGCGCGGCGGTTAATGCTGGATGAACAGGCCCCTACGCTGCGTATCACCGACGTTGATCTGACGGCTTACGCCGACAGCCTGCTCGACCGTTTTGCCAACCCGGCACTGCAGCACCGTACCTGGCAAATTGCGATGGACGGCAGTCAAAAGCTGCCCCAGCGCATGCTGGATGGGATCCGTATTCATCTGGAGCGTCAAAGCGCGTGGCCCCTGCTGGCGCTGGGTGTGGCGGGCTGGATCCGCTACGTCAGCGGTACAGATGAACAAGGCAATACGATTGATGTCCGCGATCCGCTCAGCGACAAAATCCGTGCGAAGGTTGAAGCCAGCAATGACGCAAACCGCGTAAACGCTCTGCTGACGCTGAGCGAAGTCTTTGGTCACGATCTCGCACAAAACCACGGTTTTGTCGAGGCGGTAAACCAGGCATACCAACGTATTGCCCGCCTCGGGGCGCGCCAGGCTGTTATCGAAACGTTAAATCTTTAACGTTTATTGCGCTTAAGGCGAACGGACATGCGCTCCGTTTGCCCTTCCTCTTCTCATTGCGCCCTTTTTTCGTCAGGATGAGAGATAATTGTTACATCATCACAATTATCTACCGGAGCGCACGTGACCAGGACCAACCTTATTACCGGTTTTCTCGGTAGCGGGAAAACCACCTCAATTCTCCACCTGCTGGCCAATAAAGATCCGGCAGAAAAATGGGCCGTGCTGGTCAACGAATTCGGCGAAGTGGGTATTGATGGCGCGTTACTGTCAGACAGCGGCGCCATGATCAAAGAGATCCCGGGCGGATGCATGTGCTGTGTGAATGGCCTGCCCATGCAGGTGGGGCTGAACACGCTGCTGCGTCAGGGTAAACCCGACCGCCTGCTGATTGAACCGACAGGGCTTGGTCACCCGAAGCAAATTCTTGATTTACTCACCGCACCGGTTTACGAGCCGTGGATAGACTTACGCGCCACGCTTTGCCTGCTCGACCCGCGACAGCTGCTGGATGAAAAAGCGGTGGCCAACGACAACTTCCGCGATCAACTCGCCTGCGCAGATATTATCGTCGCAAATAAAGAAGATCGGGCTACGGCTGAAAGCCAGGCGGCATTCGATGCCTGGTGGCAACATTTCGGGGGCAACCGTCAGCGGGTGCAAACCACTCAGGGGAAGATGGATGTCGCCCTGCTCGACCTGCCTCGCCTGAACCTCACCGAGCTGCCAGCCAGTGCGGAGCATGCGCATAGTCATCCCGCAAAGCAGGGTCTGGCGGCGTTGAGCCTGCCGGAACACCAGCGCTGGCGACGTAATCTCAACAGCGGTCAGGGTCATCAGGCCTGCGGGTGGATCTTTGATGCCGACACCGTTTTCGACACCATAGGCGTGCTTGAGTGGGCAAGACTGGCGCCGGTCGATCGCGTTAAGGGGATTATGCGCACCCCCGACGGCCTGGTGCGCATCAACCGTCAGGGTGAAGATTTCTTTATTGAAACGCAGAATGTTGCGCCCCCGGATAGCCGAATAGAGTTAATTAGTGCGGTTAACGCCGACTGGAATGCCCTGCAGTCCAGCCTGTTGAAGCTTCGTTTAAGTTCGGGCGGCTAACGTTGCCCCTGATTTCCCTGTATGCTGAATGTTATGACAACTCGAATTCCCCTGATTTTGCTGCTCAATGTCGCCGGACTGGCGCTCTTTTTCTCCTGGTATATCCCGGTGGATCACGGTTTCTGGTTTCCGCTGGATTCTGCCATCTTCCATTTCTTTAACCAGGCTCTGGTGAAGAGTGATGCCTTCCTGTGGCTGGTGGCGATTACCAACAACCGCGCGTTTGACGGCTGTTCGCTGGTGGCGATGGGCTGCCTGATGCTCTCTTTCTGGCTGAAAGAGGACAAAACCGGGCGTCGCCGCATTATGATTATTGGTCTGATGATGCTGCTGCTGGCTGTCGCCATTAACCAGCTGGCTACGGCTATTATTCCGGTCAAGCGCTCAAGCCCAACGCTGTTCTTTACCGATATTTATCGCGTCAGCGAATTGCTGCATATTCCAACGAAAGATGCCTCGAAGGCCAGTTTCCCTGGCGATCACGGCATGATGCTGCTTATTTTTTGTGCAGTTATGCTGCGCTATTTCGGCAGGAAGGCGTTCGCCATAGCCCTGATTATTTTTGTGGTTTTCGCCTTCCCTCGCGTAATGATTGGCGCACACTGGTTCACCGATATTGCCGTGGGCTCGCTCTCTGTTGCGCTGGTCGCGTTACCGTGGTGCCTGATGACACCGCTGAGCGACCGGATAATAGCCCTGTTTGATCGCTATCTGCCGGGTAAAAAGCAACAAGCATTAAACAAATAATTAACCAAAATTAACGTCCGCTATCAGGGATCATTGCGATCCCTGATAGATCTCCCGCCACGATCGTTTCGCACTGTCATCTTCCCGTCATCTCTTTCATGATAAAAATGAATCAATTGCGTGATTAAGCGCCGGATCTGACTGCATTTTAAGCAATGTCGGATTTTTACTTTCTGTATCACAATTTCTTATAAAAAAAAGGCTTTTTTTACTCGCAATAGCCCTGGCAATCGGTTAATCTCGAACTCGTTTTGCCCCATAGAGATAATTATTTCCTTGGTGAATAAATTTGTGCGCTGCGCCACAAATGTGACCAGAAAGAATTGTCTCATTGTGAACAGATAATTAGTCTCGTCACGTTTGGCATTTTTATAACGATATTTGTCGTTAAGGACTTCAAGGGAAAATAAACAAAATGGTCAAATCTCAACCGATTTTGAGATATATCTTGCGGGGGATCCCGGCGATAGCAGTTGCGGTACTGTTGTCTGCATGTAGTACATCGAACACCGCAAAGAACATGCATCCTGAGACGCGTGTTGTGGGAATGGAAGATTCCTCGTCACTGCAAGCCTCTCAGGATGAATTTGAAAATATGGTACGTAATCTGGACGTGAAGTCCCGTATTATGGACCAGTATGCTGACTGGAAAGGCGTGCGTTATCGTCTGGGCGGCAGCACCAAAAAAGGTATCGATTGTTCCAGCTTTGTACAGCGTACCTTCCGTGAGCAGTTTGGGTTAGACCTGCCGCGTTCAACTTACGAACAGCAGGAAGTGGGTAAGTCGATTTCACGTACAAAACTGCGCACCGGTGATTTAGTTCTGTTCCGTGCCGGTTCAACGGGTCGACATGTCGGCATCTATATTGGTAATGACCAGTTTGTACATGCCTCCACCAGCAGCGGTGTGACCATTTCCAGCATGAACGAGCCATACTGGAAGAAGCGCTACAACGAAGCGCGTCGCGTACTGACCCGCAGTTAATATGATGATTGTATCGTTGGTTATCCCTTGGCTGGCGATATGATGAAAAAAAGACACTGCTTCGGCGGTGTTTTTTTTTGCCCGTTACACTGAATACATCCAGCGGCAATTCAGGAATCACGACGTCTATGTTCACCCGCTACTTTTCCAGTCATCGCAAGATACTGTTCCTCAGTATTATTACAGGTCTGGTCACTGCCCTGCTTTTGGGTTCATTGCAATTTTTCTGGAGTTACCACAAGCGGGAAGTCCGGTTCGACACCCTGATTACCGATGTGAGCCTCTACATGGAGAGCTATTTCGAAGAGTTGAAAACCTCTATCGATGTTCTTCAGCCCCTCACGCTGAACAGCTGCCATGACGTCAATGCCGAGCTGACGTCGCGCGCGGCCTTCAGCCTCAATGTGCGCGCATTCTTGCTGGTCAGGGACAAAATCGCCTTCTGCTCGTCGGCCACCGGGCCGATGGATACGCCGATGGAAGCCCTTATACCTGAGCTGCACATCAACAAGAAGATTGATATGGCATTACTGCCGGGCACGCCTATGCTGCCGAATAAACCCGCCATTGCCATCTGGTACCGAAACCCTCTGGTTAAAGACGGCGGGGTGTTTACGTCAGTTAATCTCAATCTGACCCCCTACCTGCTTTATACCGCGCGCCAGGACGACTTCGCAGGGATTGCCATCATCATCGGTGATATGGCGCTGTCCACCATGTCCAGTACCCTGATCAGGGCGCAAGATTTACATGCCGTGCCCGAGCGTACCGCCACGCTTAAGGCCGTGCCGCTGACCATTAAGCTGTACGCTGAAAAGTGGACAAGCGACGAAATTCTCTACGCCCTCTTCTTTGGGCTGGTGTGCGGCATTGCGGCAGGATCGCTGAATTTCTATATCCTCACCATCCGCGTAAATCCCGGCAAAGAGATCCTCAGCGCCATTAAGCGCGGCCAATTTTATGTGGTCTATCAGCCCGTGGTGGATGCAAAAGATCTGAAAATGCGGGGGGTTGAGGTCCTGATGCGCTGGAAGCACCCCACCATGGGTGAGATCCCCCCTGATGCGTTTATCAATTTTGCTGAAGCGCAGCAGCTGATTGTTCCGCTCACGCTGCATCTGTTTGACCTTATCATTCACGATGCGCCGGTATTACAGACCCAACTGCCGCCGGGCGCAAAACTCGGTATCAACATTGCGCCGGGGCACCTGCACGCCGACAGCTTTAAAGATGATATGCGCACGTTTAAAGAGTTACTGCCGCCGGATCACTTCCAGCTGGTGCTGGAAATTACCGAGCGCGACATGCTCAACCACCGTGAAGCCAACAACCTGTTCGAATGGCTGCACAACGAAGGGTTTGAGATAGCGATCGATGATTTTGGTACCGGCCACAGTGCGCTGATCTATCTTGAACATTTCACCATGGATTACATCAAAATCGACCGGGGTTTTGTTAACGCCATCGGGACAGAAACCGTCACCTCACCGGTGCTTGATGCCGTACTGATGCTGGCAAGACGGCTGAACATGTCCACCGTCGCAGAGGGCGTGGAAACGCCGGAACAGGCGGCCTGGCTGCGCGAACATGGCGTTAACTTCCTGCAGGGATACTGGATTAGCCGTCCGATGCCGCTGGAGCAGTTCCGTGAGTGGCGGCCCGACCTGACGCACGCTGGCGAATAATTTCACATTGCCCGTGACGTCACTTATTATTCAGCTTAACTGAGCCGGTCTGTTAAAGAGGGAGCTGTCGCGAGATGTTTATGCGCTTCATACTGTTGCTGTTGGCACTGACGGCCCTGTCCAGCCAGGCGCAAACCATCAAAGAAGACGTTGCGTTTGCGGTGATTGGTGAACCGAAATACGCGGTGAATTTCACCCATTATGATTACGTCAACCCTGCCGCGCCGAAAGGCGGGAATGTGACGCTCTCCGCCACCGGCACGTTCGATAACTTCAACCGCTTTGCCCTGCGCGGTGTGGCCGCGGCGCGCACAGAATCTCTCTACGATACCCTGTTTGTCACGTCTGATGATGAGCCCGGAAGCTACTATCCGCTGATCGCCGAAAACGTGCGGTATGCGGATAATTTTGCCTGGGCGGAAATTTCGCTTAACCCGCGGGCGCGTTTTCATGACGGTTCGCCGGTCAGGGCAAGCGACGTCGCCTTTACGTTTCATAAATTTATGACTGAAGGCGTTCCTCAGTTCCGTATTGTCTACAAAGGCGCGTCGGTCAGGGCCATCGCACCGCTCACCGTGCGCATTGAGCTGAGCGAGCCGAATAAAGAGAATATGCTGAGCCTGTTCTCCCTGCCCGTAATGCCTGAATCGTTCTGGAAAGCTCATAAGCTGAGCGACCCGCTCTCCACACCGCCGCTGGCAGGAGGCCCGTACCGCATCACCGACTGGCGCATGGGGCAGTATGTGGTCTATTCCCGTGTAAAAGACTACTGGGCCGCCAACCTGCCGGTAAACCGGGGGCGCTGGAATTTCGACACCCTTCGCTATGATTACTACCTGGACGATAACGTGGCTTTTGAGGCCTTTAAGGCCGGAGCCTTCGATTTACGCCTGGAGAGCAGCGCTAAAAACTGGGCCACGCGCTATATCGGTAAAAACTTCGCCAAAGGCTACATCGTCAAGGACGAGCACAAAAATAGCTCTGCCCAGGACACGCGCTGGCTGGCGTTTAATATTCAGCGCCCGGTGTTTAACGACCGCCGGGTACGTCAGGCCATTACCCTGGCCTTTGACTTTGAGTGGATGAACAAGGCGCTGTTTTATGGCGCCTACAGCCGCGCTAACAGCTATTTTCAGAATACCGAATACGCGGCGCGCGCTTACCCCAATGCCGACGAGTTGACGCTGCTGGCCCCCTTCAAAGCACAATTGCCGCCGGAAGTGTTTACCACCGTGTTTGATCCCCCCACCTCCGATGGCAACGGCTTTGATCGTGACAATTTGCTGAAAGCCAGCAAACTGCTGGATGAGGCCGGTTGGGTCCTGAAAAATCAAAAACGGGTCAATGCCCAAACGGGAAAACCGTTGAGCTTCGAGCTACTGATCGCGTCAGGGGCAAACGATCAGTGGGTTTTGCCGTTTAAGCACAACCTGGCCCGGCTGGGGATCACAATGAACATACGCCAGGTGGATATCGCCCAGCTGACCAACCGCAAGCGCAGCCGGGATTACGATATGATGCAGAGCCTGTGGCCCGCGCAGCCCTGGCCAAGCTCCGACCTGCAGATTTCCTGGGCGTCCAGTTACATCGACTCCTCGTACAATGCGCCGGGGGTAAAAAGCCCGGTCGTTGACGCGCTAATTGCAAAGATCGTGGCGGCACAGGGCGATAAACAGAAGCTCCTGCCATTAGGACGCGCCCTCGACAGAGTGTTAACCTGGAACTACTACATGCTGCCCATGTGGTATATGGGTGAAGATCGTCTTGCCCGCTGGGACAAATTTTCGCTGCCTGCCGTGCGCCCGATCTATTCGCTGGGCTTCGATACCTGGTGGTATGACGTTAACAAAGCCGCCAGACTCCCAGCTGAGCGGCGATAAGGAATCATCATGGGTGCGTATCTAATCCGCCGTCTCCTGCTGATCATCCCAACCCTGTGGGCCATCATCACTATTAACTTTTTTATTGTGCAAATCGCGCCCGGCGGGCCGGTCGATCAGGCGATTGCGGCCATTGAATTTGGTACCAGCGGCGGGATGCCCGGCGGTGGCGGAGAAGGAATGGGCGCAAGCCATGCCAGAACGGGCGTGGGGAATATCAGCGAAAGCCATTATCGCGGCGGCCGCGGGCTGGATCCGGAGGTGATTGCCGAGATCACCCATCGCTATGGTTTTGATAAACCGATTCACGAGCGCTATTTCAAAATGCTGTGGGATTACGTCCGGTTTGATTTTGGCGATAGCCTGTTCCGCAGTGCCTCGGTCTTAACCCTGATCAAACAAAGCCTGCCGGTGTCGATCACCCTGGGACTGTGGGGAACGCTGATTATCTACCTGGTTTCCATTCCGCTTGGGATCCGCAAAGCTGTCTACAACGGCAGCCGTTTTGATATCTGGAGCAGCACGTTCATTATCATCGGCTATGCCATTCCGGCGTTTCTGTTCGCTGTGCTGTTGATTGTCTTTTTTGCCGGCGGCAGCTATTTCGATCTCTTCCCGCTGCGGGGGCTGGTATCCGCCGATTTCAGCACCCTGCCGTGGTATCAGAAAATCACCGACTATCTCTGGCATATCACGCTGCCGGTGCTGGCAACGGTGATTGGCGGATTTGCCGCCCTGACCATGCTGACCAAAAACGCCTTTCTTGATGAAATCCGCAAACAGTATGTCGTCACCGCCCGCGCGAAGGGCGTGGGTGAAAAACAGATCATGTGGAAGCACGTGTTCCGCAACGCCATGCTGCTGGTGATTGCCGGATTTCCTGCCACGTTCATCAGTATGTTTTTTACCGGTTCGCTGCTTATTGAGGTGATGTTCTCGCTTAACGGTCTGGGGCTGTTGGGTTATGAAGCCACCGTGTCGCGGGATTATCCGGTGATGTTTGGCACACTCTACATTTTTACCCTGATTGGCCTGCTGCTGAATATCGTCAGTGATATCAGCTATACGCTGGTCGATCCCCGAATCGATTTTGAGGGCCGATGATGCCGCGTTTAAGCCCCGTCAATCAGGCCCGCTGGGCCCGTTTTCGCCATAACCGTCGTGGCTACTGGTCGTTATGGATTTTTGCCGTCCTGTTTGTGTTAAGCCTGTGCTCAGAGCTGATTGCCAACGATAAACCCTTGCTGGTGCATTTCAACGACCGCTGGTATGTGCCCGTGCTTAATAACTACAGTGAAAGTGACTTTGGCGGCCCGTTTGCAACACCGGCGGAGTATCAGGATCCGTGGCTGCGCCAGCAGATTGATCAACACGGCTGGGCACTGTGGGCCCCGATCCGTTTTGGCGCCAACAGTATCAATTTCGCCACCACGACCCCCTTCCCTTCTCCCCCGTCCACGCAAAACTGGCTGGGAACGGATGCCAACGGTGGCGACGTGCTGGCGCGCATCCTCTACGGTACCCGAATCTCGATCCTCTTTGGGCTGATGCTGACGCTCTTCTCCAGCGTGATGGGCGTGGTGGCAGGTGCCGTCCAGGGCTACTATGGCGGTAAAATTGACCTCTGGGGTCAGCGCGTGATTGAGGTGTGGTCAGGTATGCCAACGCTGTTTCTGATCATCCTGCTGTCGAGCGTGGTGCAGCCAAACTTCTGGTGGCTGCTGGGGATCACCGTATTGTTTGGCTGGATGGCGCTGGTGGGCGTCGTGCGCGCAGAATTTCTGCGCACCCGTAATTTTGACTATATTCGTGCCGCGCAGGCACTGGGCGTGAGCGACCGTGGGATCATCTTCCGCCATATGCTGCCGAACGCCGTGGTGGCGACACTGACCTTTCTGCCGTTTATTTTGTGCAGCTCCATCACCACCCTCACCTCGCTCGATTTCCTGGGCTTCGGGCTACCGCTCGGTTCCCCCTCGCTCGGCGAGCTGTTGCTGCAGGGCAAAAACAACCTGCAGGCACCGTGGCTGGGCATTACAGCCTTTCTTTCCGTGGCGGTACTGCTTTCGCTGCTGATTTTTATTGGCGAAGCCGTGCGCGACGCCTTCGATCCCAACAAGGCGGTGTAACATGACGCAGCCCCTTCTCAGTATCGATAATCTGTCGATTGCCTTTTCGAAACAGGGTGAGACGCGCACCGTGGTCAGCGATCTGTCGCTGCAGATCCAGCGTGGCGAAACGCTGGCGCTGGTGGGGGAATCCGGCTCCGGCAAGAGCGTCTCGGCACTCTCCATTCTGCGCTTGCTCCCGTCTCCGCCAGTGAGCTACCCGCAAGGAGATATTCTGTTTCACGGCAGCTCGCTGCTGCACGCCGACGAACAGACCCTGCGGGGCGTCCGCGGCAATAAAATTGCGATGATTTTCCAGGAGCCGATGGTCTCACTCAATCCGCTGCATACTCTGGAAAAACAGCTTTACGAGGTGCTCTCCCTGCACCGGGGCATGCGCAAAGAGGCCGCGCGCGGGGAAATCCTCGACTGCCTCGAGAGAACCGGCATCCGCAACGCGGCAAAACGGCTGAGCGATTTCCCGCATCAGCTTTCCGGCGGTGAACGTCAACGTGTGATGATTGCCATGGCGCTACTGACGCGCCCGGAACTGCTGATCGCCGATGAGCCCACCACCGCGCTGGACGTCACGGTGCAGGCGCAGATTTTGCAACTGCTGCGGGAGCTACGTAGCGAGCTGAACATGAGTCTGCTGTTTATCACCCATAACCTGAGCATAGTGAAAAAGCTGGCCGACAGCGTCGCTGTAATGCAAAACGGACGCTGTGTAGAGCAGAACACCGCCGCCGCACTGCTGAACGCGCCTCAGCACCCCTATACGCAGCGGCTGCTCGACAGTGAACCCTCAGGCGATCCTGTGCCTCTTCAGGGGGACAGCGCGCCGTTGCTCAACGTCGAGGGGCTGTCTGTCTCCTTCCCCATCCGTAAAGGTATTCTGCGCCGCGTGGTCGACCAGAACGTCGTGCTGAAGAACATCCGTTTTTCACTGCGCCCGGGTGAGTCGCTGGGGCTGGTGGGCGAGTCGGGTTCAGGCAAAAGCACCACCGGCCTGGCACTGCTGCGTTTAATTGCCTCGCAGGGCGAGATCCTGTTTGACGGCATGCCGCTGCACCGCTGGAACCGTCGGCAAATGCTGCCAGTACGTCCCCGCATGCAGGTGGTGTTTCAGGATCCCAACTCCTCGCTCAATCCAAGGCTGAGTATTTTGCAGATCATCGAAGAAGGATTGCGCGTCCATCAGCCTACCCTGACGGCTCTGCAACGTGAAAATGAGGTCAGGCGTGTGATGGCAGAGGTAGGGTTAGATCCCGAGACGCGGCACCGCTACCCGGCTGAATTTTCTGGCGGACAGCGCCAGCGTATCGCCATTGCCCGCGCGCTGATCCTCAAACCTGAGCTGATCATCCTGGATGAACCGACCTCCTCGCTGGACAGAACCGTGCAGGCACAGATCCTGACCCTGTTGAAAGGGTTACAGGAAAAGCACCGGCTGGCCTATATTTTTATCAGCCACGATCTACAGGTAGTGCGGGCGTTATGCCATCAGGTGATTGTGCTACGGCAGGGAGAAGTGGTCGAGCAAGGTGAGTGCCAGCGCGTATTTACTGCACCGACGCAGAGCTACACGCGCCAGCTGTTATCGGCAGACTAGCACTCAGAAGGGATACTGGCCCGAGAAAGGCTCAGCAATGGCCACGCCAAAGTTTTTCAGGCGGCAGGTTGCGGCAAATTCATCCTGACTTTTAACAAACAGGCACGGCTCGCCTTCACACTCCAGTACGGAGCTGTCCACTTCGATATCCGACAGCGCCTGGCTTAAGCGTTCCATTACCGGCCATGCATCTTCGTCGCTCGGGCTAAGCAGTTTGAGCGCGACCAGACAATTCTCGCAACCTGCAACGTTTTGCGGAATCGGTTCAACTTTCGAACCTGCAAAACCCGCCGACCAGCGATAGCTCTGGGGCAAGCGATGGACTATGGAGAGTTGTAATGTATTCACGTTCGATCCCCGGAAGCAAATTTGCTTCACAATTTATTTACATTTATAGTAACACATCATCGCCAACCTGCACTATTCAGCGCTTTTTTATAGGTATCCAGGCTCGCGTCGGCGCTATATGTACCCGTTTCTGCGATCTAACTCAACCTTTTTAAATACAATGATGTGACTTTTTACACAAATAGATTTTACATAAAAGAAACAAACACAGGGTAAACGAACGCAAGTTTGGTTGATATGGGTCAACAAAAAGGCCCGTATCGGGCCTGATGTGCAGATTAATGAGCGGCTTTTCGCGGTCGGCTGGCATAAAGACAGAAGAGAATGGAGCTGGTGGCACAGAACGCCATCGCCCACAGCATTGGCCAGGCCGTGTTAAAGGTCGCCATTGAGAGTAACGCCCCCACCACGGCACCAATCCCGAAGCGGAACGTCCCCGCCAGCGATGACGCGGTGCCAGCCATATGCGGGAACTCGTCGAGAATGACCGCCATCGCATTGGATGAGATCATCGAGACGCAGCCAACAAAAGCGGCAACCCCCACCACCAGCGCCCAGAAGCCCACGCCGAAAAACGCGCTGACCACCAGCCAGATAGCCATCACAAACTGGATCCACAACCCGGCACGGAACATGTTCAGTGCTCCAATCCGGCGAACAAAGCGGCTGTTGATGATGGTCATGATGAACAGGAACACAATGTTCAGCGCAAAGTAATACCCAAAGTGCTGAGGGGAAACGTGGTTCAGCTCAATATAGACAAATGGCCCGGCGCTCAGGAAGGAGAACATGCCGGCAAAGCTGAAGCCGCTTGCCAGCATGTAGCTCAGCACGCGCTTGTGGCGGAACAGCGAGGCAAAATTCCCCATTGTGGTACGGATGTGGAATTTCTGGCGGCGCTCGACGGCTAACGTTTCATCAATAAAGAAGAAAATCATCGCCGAGGCCAGCAGTGCGGCAAGCGCCAGGATCCAGAAAATGGCATGCCAGCTGAACCATACCAGCACCGCGCCACCGGCCATCGGCGCCACCAGCGGCGCAATGGTGGTCACCAGCATGACAAATGACATCATGCGGGAGAACTCTTCTTTCGGGTAGATATCACGCATCAGGGCGTTAATCACCACGCTTGCCGCCGCCGCCGCGAGACCGTGGAATAAACGCATCACGATCAGCTGATCGATACTTTGTGCCAGCGCACAGGCCACGGCTGCGGCTGCAAAGATCAGCGTTCCGCCCAGAATAACCGGCTTACGTCCGAGGCTGTCGGCCATCGGGCCATAAAACAACTGGCCAAGGGCAAAACCGAGAATATAGGTACTGAGCGTCATCTGTGCGCTGCCTGCCGGTACGCCAAACTGCGCCGAAATCACCGGCAGCGCAGGCAGATACATATCAATCGACAGCGGCATTAACATGGCCAGCAGGCCAAGAATGAACACGATTTTGAAAGACGAGTGTGGCCTGGTGGTCACAGGGTTCTCCTGAAATTAATGCGAGGGCAGACCGACGCTGGCGATCTCTTCTTCCGTCAGCGGGCGATATTCGCCAGGCGCCAAGTCGGGATCGAGTTTAATTGCCCCAATACGTTCACGATGCAGACCGACAACGTGGTTACCCACCGCGGCGAACATACGTTTCACCTGATGATAACGCCCTTCGCTGATGGTCAGACGGACTTCGGTCGGGGTAATGACTTCCAGCACCGCCGGTTTGGTGAGGTCTTTTTCATTATGCAGCTGAACGCCTTTGGCAAATTGTTCTGCCGTGTCATCTGCCACCGGCGATTCCAGCGTCACCAGATAGGTTTTTTCACAGTGATGACGCGGAGAGGTGATGCGGTGGGACCACTGACCGTCATCGGTCATCAGCACCAGCCCCGTGGTGTCGATATCGAGGCGGCCAGCCGCATGCAGCTTGTGTGCAACCGGTTCGTCGAGGAAATAGAGCACCGTCGGGTGATCCGGATCGTCCGTAGAACAGACGTAGCCTTCCGGCTTATTGAGCATGAAATAGCGCGGGCCGTGCTGCTGGGTGAGCGGGTTGCCGTCATACTCCACCTGATGGTCAGGTTGCAGTTTGAACGCGCTGTCTCTCACAATGTCGCCATCCACGGTAACGCGGCTGGCGCGGATCTCGCGCCCGGCAATAGCACGGCTTACGCCGAGTTGCTGAGCGATAAACTTATCAAGTCGCATGAAATCTTTTTAGCCTTAATGGTGCTGGAAGTCGGACAATGCGTCCGAAAAAGAAGCAGTCAGGAACGGTTCAGTATAATGGTCTGGTTGCGCCACTCAAGGGAAAAAGTTTCGTGGCATACTATATGCGGAATAACGATACAGAGACCCCATGACTTTTACACTTCGCCCCTATCAGCAGGAAGCCGTAGACGCCACCCTGGCCTGGTTTCGCAAACACCGAGAGCCCGCGGCCATTGTGCTCCCGACTGGCGCAGGCAAAAGCCTGGTGATCGCCGAACTTGCCCGCCTGGCGCGCGGCCGCGTGCTGGTGCTGGCGCACGTCAAAGAGCTGGTTGCGCAAAACCATGCCAAGTATTGCGCGCTTGGTCTGGAGGCCGATATCTTCGCCGCCGGGCTAAAGCGGAAAGAGAGCCACGGCAAAGTGGTGTTTGGCAGCGTGCAGTCTGTTGCCCGCAACCTTGAGCTGTTTCGCAGCGAATTTTCGCTGCTGATTGTCGACGAGTGCCATCGCATCAGTGATGACGACGATAGCCAGTATCAGCAAATCCTCACTCACCTGAAAGAGGTGAACCCTCACTTACGCCTGCTGGGCCTGACGGCAACCCCGTTTCGCCTGGGTAAAGGCTGGATTTACCGCTTTCATTATCACGGTATGGTGCGAGGGGATGAGAAGGCGCTGTTCAGCGACTGTATTTATGAACTTCCGCTGCGCTATATGATTAAACACGGCTACCTGACCCCGCCTGAACGGCTGGATATGCCGGTCGTCCAGTACGATTTCAGCCGCTTACAGGCGCAGAGCAACGGTTTATTTAGCGAAGCGGATTTGAACCAGGGGCTGAAAAAGCAAAAGCGCATCACTCCGCACATTATCAGCCAGATTGAAGAGTTCGCTGAAACGCGCAAAGGGGTAATGATTTTTGCCGCCACCGTTGAGCATGCGCGCGAAATCACCGGCTTACTGCCCGCTGGCGACGCGGCGCTGATCACCGGCGAGACGCCCGGCCCGGAGCGCGACAGCCTGATTGAGGCGTTTAAAGCGCAGCAGTTTCGCTATCTGGTAAACGTCTCGGTGCTCACCACCGGGTTTGATGCCCCCCACGTCGACCTGATTGCTATTCTGCGTCCGACCGAATCGGTCAGCCTGTATCAGCAAATCGTTGGCCGCGGTCTGCGTCTGGCTCCCGGTAAAACCGACTGCCTGATCCTGGATTACGCCGGTAACCCGCACGATCTCTACTCGCCTGAAGTGGGTACGCCGAAAGGAAAAAGTGACAACGTGCCGGTACAGGTCTTCTGTCCTGCCTGTGGCTTTGCCAACACCTTTTGGGGCAAGACGACGGCTGACGGTACGCTGATCGAACATTTTGGCCGCCGCTGTCAGGGCTGGTTTGAAGATGATGAAGGGCATCGCGAGCAGTGCGATTTCCGTTTCCGCTTTAAAAACTGCCCCCAGTGCAACGCTGAAAATGATATTGCCGCCCGCCGCTGCCGCGAATGTGATACGGTTCTGGTCGACCCTGATGACATGCTGAAGGCCGCGCTGAAGTTAAAGGATGCCCTGGTGCTGCGCTGCTCTGGCATGGCGCTGCAACCGGGAGCGGATGAAAAAGGCGAATGGCTGCAAATCACCTATTACGATGAGGACGGCGCCGACGTCAGCGAGCGCTTCCGGGTGCACACTCCGGCTCAGCGCATGGCTTTCGAACAGCTCTTTATCCGCCCGCATACCCGCACACCGGGCGTACCGCTGCGCTGGATAACCGTAGCGGATATCGTGCATCAGCAGGTGCTGCTGCGCCATCCGGATTTTGTTGTCGCCCGCAAGAAAGGCCAGTACTGGCAAGTCCGTGAAAAGATTTTTGACTATGAAGGCCGTTTTCGTCGGGCCAACGAACTGCGTTAATGGCAGGCAGGCCTTGAATAGGAAACGATTGTTTCCTATTATGTATTATCGTATTGCAACAGGACTCACTCATGTCACGTCTTCCCGGTCGCCCGCGTGAATTTGACACCGACGCTGCCATCGACAGCGCCCTGCTCGTTTTCCGCGAGCGCGGCTACCATGCTACCTCAATCAAAGAGCTGAGTGACGCGACGGGCCTTACGGCGGGAAGCCTGTATAAAGCCTTTGGCAGCAAGAATGGCCTGTTTCTCGCGGCGTTCGATCGTTACACCCGGACGCGCAGCGCCGCCCTGCGCCAGCGTACCGAGGCGGCACGCAGCGGGCGAGATAAAATCGCGGCGGTGTTACGTTTCTACGCCGAGAGCAGCCACGGTTCTGAGGGCATACGCGGCTGTCTGGTGGTCGCCAGCGCGACCGAGCTGGCGGTTTTTGATGAGGCAACCGCGCAGTACATCAAAGCCGCCATGCAGCGTACCGAGCAGCTGTTGCTCGAACTGGTTCAGGAGGGCCAGCGGGACGGTAGCCTTTCTCGCGCGCTGCCCACGGAGCAAACGGCACGTAATCTTTTCGCGCTGCTGCAGGGTTACCGCGTGATCGGCAAAAAAGGCCTGTCTGAGGACGAAATCAATAGCGCCGTTAACGCGGCACTCAGCCTGCTCGGCTGAGTTTTTTTTAATCAATTAG
Source organism: Enterobacter cloacae complex sp. IR5384 (assembly GCF_049237265.1). NCBI lineage: Bacteria > Pseudomonadati > Pseudomonadota > Gammaproteobacteria > Enterobacterales > Enterobacteriaceae > Enterobacter > Enterobacter cloacae complex sp. IR5384. Next base: position 92,513 of record NZ_JBMKHJ010000004.1, read on the forward strand.
GAAACGATTATTTCCTATTATTCCGGAGATCGTTATGACCATACCCGTCGCCCCGCAGCACCACTTCACGCTCATCAATGGTATCCGCACGCACTACGTCACCGCCGGAGAACAGCACGCGCACACGGTTGTCCTGCTGGCAGGTTTCCCCGAAAGCTGGTACGCCTGGCGCCATGTTATCCCTTTGCTGGCCGAGCGTTATCATGTCATCGCCCCGGACTTACCCGGACAGGGTGATACCGATTGTCCGTCAGAGGGGTATGACACCCACACCCTCGCCAGCCATGTTCATGAACTGCTGACCCAGCTTGGCGTGCATCGCTACTATCTGGCCGGTCACGACGTGGGAGCCTGGGTTGCCTGGCCTTATGCGGCGATGTACAGCGATGAGGTGATAAAGCTGGCGCTGCTGGACGCCGGCATTCCGGGTATTACCTTACCCGATGCCCTCCCCGTCACCGCGGACCGCGCCTGGCGCACCTGGCATTTTACCTTTCACGTGATTGCCGACCTGCCTGAATTCCTCATCAGGGGCAAAGAACGTGGCTATCTGGAGTGGTTTCTGCGTCGCAAAGCGGCGAATCCCCTCACCTTCAGCGAGGCGGATCTTGACGAGTATCTGCGCATTTTTACGCGCGAAGGTGGCTTGCGCGCAGGGCTGGCTTACTATCGCGCTGCCGCCCTCTCCGCCGCGCAAAACCGGGCGCTTAGCGAACGGGGTAAACTCTCTGTTCCTGTTCTGGCACTCAGTGCCGATCAGGGTTCGATTCCTGATATGGCCTCGCCGCTGAGGGCGTTTGCAGAACGCGTTGACGGGCACGTGATCCCCCGTTGCGGCCATTTTCAGCCAGAAGAGCAGCCTCAGGCCGTCGCCGACGCCCTAAGCGGTTTTTTTAGTGGGGATTAATTCATTGCCCTGAGGTGGATTGGGGGCTATAATGCCGCCCGCTTTTGCATCCGCAAAGCAGAACACTCACCTGCTGCTGGGTCGCCTGTAGTAGGGTTTTAAATACAGAGAGAAATCAATGTTCACTATCGAAGCAGAAGTACGTAACGTGCAGGGTAAGGGTGCGAGCCGCCGCCTGCGTACCGCTAACAAGTTCCCGGCTATCGTTTACGGTGGCGAAGCTGCTCCAGTTTCTATCGAACTGGATCACGACAAAGTATGGAACATGCAGACCAAAGCTGAATTCTACAGCGAAGTTCTGACCATCGTTGTTGGCGGTAAAGAAGAAAAAGTGAAAGTTCAGGCTGTTCAGCGTCACGCGTTCAAGCCAAAACTGACTCACATCGACTTCGTTCGCGCGTAATCGCAAACATGTCGAAAAAAAGCCCCGCTTCGGCGGGGTTTTTTTATGGCGGTTATTTACCGCCAGCGGTGCGACGCTGCAGCTGATCGCGCAGGTTGGGTGGCGTACCTTTAATGGTCAGCGTGTCGGTGGCCGGATCCCAGAAGATACGTTCCCCCAGCAGCATGGCATCAAAGTTGATGGTTAACCCGCCGCCGCTTCCGGCAAATTTGGTTAACTGACGCAGCGTACTGCGATCCGCCGGGAAGCTCTCTTCCAGCTCATACCCTTTCTCAGCAGTAAATTCCTGGAAACTGACTTCACTGACGCCGGCCAGCTCTTTTGACAGCGACTCCAGCTCAATCTCTTCCCCCGCCTGCAGCTGTTCGTTGCAGTAGCTGTAAACCTGCTGACGCACGTTCTGGCGCTCAGATTTATCGAGCTGCGCTTCCGCCGTGAAGTCATCCACCGCCTGCAGCAGCCCTTTGTTCTGCGCTTTGGCGTTGAGACCTTCGCTGGCACCGAGGAAGTCCATAAAGAAATCGGCCACTTTACGGCCTACACGCCCTTTGAGGAAGGTCAGGTAGCGCGTCGACTCCGGATTGGTTTCCCACTCGGTCAAATCAATACGCGCAACGATATCCGCATGGTTGATATCCAGATAATGGGTGGAGCTGATATCCAGTTGCTCATTCACGCGCATACTGCTTAAATTGTTCAGCACGGTGACCAGCAGATACTCGACCGCCAGGTAGCGATAGTGGCAGAACAGAACGATACCGCCGTCGGCAAACGGGTATTTTGCCAGTTCGTCGCGCAGACGCCCGGTTGCCGCGCGGCTAAACGCCAGGAAATCTTCTTCACCCTGGCGTTGCAGGCGCAGGCTATCAGCCAGTTCACTCTCGTCGCTGAACAGACCATAGGCTTTATTTTTTGCACTGTAGACGCGGTGCAGTTCCGCCATCATTTCCACAACGGTTGCCGTGGGTTCCAGTAACGAATCGCGCAGCACCACTTCAAGGGTTTGCTCATCACGCTTGATAAGCTGGTGCAAGGCAATCTGGTTGATTTCCAGACTCATGATAAACTCTCCTTTTAGACCGGGCGGTATTCAACCACCACCAGGACATGTGTGCAACAACTGATAAAAAAGGGGAAAAAAAGCTGTTGCTACGGTAATATGTTGCCCTTTCATCAACAAACTGATTTTGATTTATGCCACAACATTCCCGCTACAGTGATGAACACGTTGAACAATTGCTCAGTGAGCTGGTCAACGTACTGGAAAAACATAAAACACCGACCGATCTCTCCCTGATGGTTTTGGGAAATATGGTCACCAACCTTATCAATACCAGCGTTGCTCCGGCTCAGCGTCAGGCGATCGCCAAATCTTTCGCCCAGGCTTTACAGTCTTCCGTTAGCGACGACCAGGCCCATTAAGGGAAACGAACAACAGTTTATGGTGACGAATCGTCAGCGCTACCGTGAAAAAGTCTCCCAGATGGTCAGCTGGGGGCACTGGTTTGCCATGTTCAACATTCTGCTGGCGACGCTTATCGGCTGTCGTTATCTGTTTGTCGCAGACTGGCCGACGACGCTAACCGGGCGTATTTACTCCTGGATAAGCGTTGTAGGGCACTTTAGCTTTTTGGTTTTCGCCACCTATCTGCTGATCCTCTTCCCCCTGACGTTTATCGTCATGTCGCAGCGTCTGATGCGATTTTTATCCGCCATCCTTGCAACGGCAGGGATGACGCTGCTGCTTATCGACAGTGAAGTGTTCACCCGCTTCCACCTGCATCTCAATCCCATCGTTTGGGAGCTGGTGATTAACCCCGATCAGAACGAAACGGCCCGTGACTGGCAGCTGATGTTTATCAGCGTTCCGGTGATCCTTCTGATAGAGATGCTGTTTGCCACCTGGAGCTGGCAAAAACTGCGCAGCCTGACCCGCCGACGCCATTACGCGAAACCGGTGGCCGCGATCTTTTTCGTCTCCTTTATCAGTTCGCACATCATGTATATCTGGGCGGATGCGAACTTCTATCGCCCGATCACCATGCAGCGGGCGAACCTGCCGCTCTCTTATCCAATGACGGCGCGTCGTTTCCTTGAGAAGCACGGTCTGCTAGACGCGCAGGAGTACCAGCGTCGTCTGATTGAGCAAGGGAATCCGGAAGCGGTTAGCGTGCAGTATCCGCTGAGCGATCTGCGCTATCGCGATATGGGACGCGGGCAGAACGTCCTGCTGATCACCGTCGATGGTCTGAACTACTCCCGTTACGAGAAGCAGATGCCCGCGCTGGCCGAGTTCGCCAGCAAGAACGTGACGTTCACCCAGCATATGAGCTCCGGCAACACCGCCGATGCGGGCATTTTTGGCCTGTTCTATGGCATTTCAGCCGCCTACATGGACGGCGTGCTTTCTGCGCGCATTCCTGCAGCGCTGATCACCGGGCTCAATCAGCAGGGATATCAGTTAGGGTTGTTCTCCTCAGATGGCTTTAACAGCGCGCTGTACCGTCAGGCGCTGCTGTCTGATTTCTCCCTGCCAGCCGCAGAAAGCCAGTCGGACGAGCAGACCGCTAGTCAGTGGATTAACTGGCTGCAGCGTTATGCGCAGGAAGATAACCGCTGGTTCTCCTGGGTTGCCTTTAATGGCACCACGCTCGATGACAGCAATCAGAAAGGCTTTGCGCGCCGCTACAGCCGTGCAGCAGGCAATGTTGATGACCAGATTAGCCGCGTGCTTGATGCCTTACGCGAATCCGGCAAGCTCGAAAACACCGTGGTGATCGTGACGGCAGCCCACGGCGTACCGCTGGGCGACGAAGCGAAGAGTATGAGCTGGTCGCGGCCGAATCTGCATGTTCCGCTGGTGATCCACTGGCCGGGCACCCCCGCTCAGCGCATTAACATGCTCACCGAACATAAAGATGTGATGACCACGCTGATGCAACGACTGCTGCACGTCAGTACACCGGCAAATGAGTATTCACAGGGGCAGGATCTCTTCAGCGCCACGCGTCGCCACAACTGGGTCACGGCAGCGGGCAATGATACGCTGGCGGTCACCACGCCAATGCTGACGCTGGTATTGAACAATAACGGAAACTATCAGACGTATAATCTGCAGGGTGAACGGCTGAAAGACCAGAAACCGCAGTTGAATCTGCTGCTACAGGTTCTGACGGATGAGAAACGGTTTATCGCTAACTGATTAATTATAAACCAGTTAGCCTCAGATTCCCTTGCATTCAAAACGGAATCGAGTAGTATTCATTTCATGCGTCGGCACGTAGCGCAGCCTGGTAGCGCACCGTCATGGGGTGTCGGGGGTCGGAGGTTCAAATCCTCTCGTGCCGACCAAAACTATTTAAAAACCAGCCATATGGCTGGTTTTTTTGTGCACAAAAAAAGCCACCCCGCAGAATGGCTTAGTTATCGCATATCGGCGCTTAGTGCTTGTCGCGACCGCCAAGGAAGAAAATACCCAACGGAATGGCAAGCAGGACGGTGAACACCAGGCTGTAAACGAAGATCATCGCCGACTGCAGGACATACATGCTGGTCGTCCACGCAGAGAGTGGAATGTTGTACTGTTCGATGACGCCGACAATGGTTGCCCGGCCCACGCACGCGGCCGCAATCATAAACACAACCAGCAGCGCCAGGAGGAACTTACGGCCTTCAGGTGTTTTCAGTTTTGCACGAATCATCTCTCTTCCCTTTACAGATGAATAACATTATGTATGCCTTAAAATAACACGATCTGCCGCCAGACTCCACCGAAGTACAAACCACCACAAAAATGGCACTGCATTAGCTCATTACACTGCTTTTATTGAAAATGTAAGTAAATCACGCTAATCATACATGGGCGTTATGCTAATCTCTTCAGGATGGTTTTGACATAAAGGAATGACTGTGAAAAACGCACCTAAATTTGCCCTTGCCCTGATCGCCGCCGCGTGCGTCAGCACCAGCGCCTTCGCAACTGAAAGCCAGAAGGTGCAACCTCTGGAAAAAATCGCGCCTTATCCGCAAGCGGAAAAAGGCATGAAGCGTCAGGTGATCCAGTTACCGGCTCAGCAAAATGAAGCGAATTTCAAAGTGGAACTGTTGATCGGCCAGACGCTGGAAGTGGATTGCAACCAGCATCGTCTCGGCGGACAGCTGGAAAGCAAAACGCTGGAAGGCTGGGGCTACGACTACTTTATCTTTGATAAAGTGACGTCACCGGTTTCCACCATGATGGCCTGCCCGGATGGCAAGAAAGAGAAGAAATTCGTGACCGCGTATCTGGGTGATAACAGCCTGTTACGCTACAACAGCAAGCTGCCAATCGTGGTGTATACGCCGGAAAACGTGGAAGTGAAATATCGCGTGTGGAAGGCGGATGAAAATATCGGACAAGCGGTAGTACGTTAAGAATAAGTCGGGTGGCGGCTTCGCCTTACCCGACCCGGAATGGGTGTGCTCTGGTGCCCTCACCCCAACCCTCTCCCACCGGGAGAGGGAGAAAACACTAAAAACGGTAACGGATGTTACCGTTTTGCTTTTACCTTACAGCGCGATATCCGCCACCGGTTTGTTTTCTGCCTGCGGCTTCAGCTCCGCTTTTGGTGCAGCATCAGCAGCCTGCGGCTTAACGTATTGCAGTTGCAGTACGCGGCTGGTGTATTCCAGCTCCTGCTCCGTCGCGTCCACGTTACCGTTCAGCTTCGTTCCGTAGGATGGAATAATCGTTTTCAGCTTCGCCTGCCATTCCGGCGTGGCGACTTTATCTTTAAACACTTTTTCCATCAGGTGCAGCATGATAGGTGCAGCGGTAGAGGCACCAGGGGAAGCCCCCAGCAGGGCGGCAATAGTGCCGTCTTTATCGCTTACCACTTCGGTACCCAGACGCAGCACACCGCCCTCTTTCGGATCGCGTTTGATGATCTGTACGCGCTGACCCGCCTGCCACAGACGCCAGTCTTCTTTCTTCGCCTGCGGATAGTACTCTTTCAGCGCCTCGAAGCGTTCTTCATCAGAAAGCATCACCTGACTAATCAGGTATTTCACCAGATCGAAGTTATCCAGACCGACATCCATCATTGGCTTCACGTTTGAGGTGGTGGTTGCGCTCAGCAGATCCCACAACGAGCCGTTTTTCAGGAACTTAGTGGAGAAGGTTGCAAACGGCCCGAACAGCACCACACGCTTACCATCAAGCATACGGGTATCGATGTGTGGAACGGACATTGGCGGCGCCCCCACGGAGGCCTGACCATACACTTTTGCCAGATGACGGTTCACCACTTCCGGGTTTTCCGACACCAGGAACTGACCGCCCACCGGGAAGCCCGCGTAGTCGTCCGCTTCCGGAATACCGGACTCCTGCAGCAGTTTCAGCGCCGCACCGCCCGCACCAATAAAGACAAACTTTGCCTTGATGACGTGCTCGGCTTCGTTGTTTTTCAGATCGGCAACGGTCACGCTCCAGCTGTTGTCAGCGTTGCGCTTAAAGCCACGCACTTCGGTGCTGAGCTGCAGATTGAAGTTCTCTTTTTTCTTCAGAGAGGCCACCAGCTGACGGGTGATTTCGCCATAGTTGACGTCAGTACCAATCTCAGTACGGGTTGCCGCCACCTTCTGGTTCGGGTCACGACCTTCCATCACCAGCGGTGCCCACTCTTTGATCTGCGCGTGATCTTCAGAATATTTCATGCCGCGGAACAGCGTGCTCTGCTGCAGCGCCGCGTAGCGTGCGCGCAGGAAGTTCACGTTCTGCTCGCCCCACACAAAGCTCATGTGCGGCACGGTGTTGATGAAGGAGTGCGGATCGTGCAACACGCCGCTGTTCACCTGGTGAGACCAGAACTGGCGAGAAATCTGGAATGCTTCGTTGATCTCTACCGCCTTCTCGATACTAATGGAACCGTCCTTTTTCTGCGGCGTATAGTTCAGTTCCATGAGTGCCGAATGTCCGGTACCGGAGTTATTCCAGCCGTTTGAGCTTTCCTGCGCCACGCCATCGAGGCGCTCGACCATGGTCATTGACCAGTCCGGCTGAAGCTCTTGCAGATAGGTTCCCAGCGTGGCGCTCATGATGCCGCCGCCAATTAAAAGGACGTCCGTTTCCTGCTCTTTTGGTGCGTCAGCTTTCGCCGCCATGGAGACGGTGTTCAGCCCCACGGCCAGAGAAAAGAGCATGGCAGTCATTTTTTTCATAATTTTGCCTTAGTTGAGTAGTGCTTGAAGCGTGGAAATTGCAGGTGAAAAAAGCTGCGGGGGGAACGGTAGCAACTTTTAAATATTGTTTAAAGGTTACGAAATTATTGTAATTGTGAAATTTAATGATGGATTGTTTGTAGGGGATTGCCGGATGAAACTGGCAAGGCGCGGTATTCCTGGTTACTATGCTGCACTTTGTGATCGCGCGCACGGAAGCCCGCCCTAATCTGCGAATTGTTATGTCATTACCCCATGCTTCTCTTTCCCGTGAAGACCAGGTCGCCACGGTGCTGCGTTCCCCTCAACTGCTGCTACGCGAAACGCTGGCAGGCGTAATTACCGCTCTGGCCCTCATTCCTGAGGTGATCTCCTTTTCCGTGGTCGCAGGCGTTGACCCAAAGGTCAGCCTGATTGCCTCTGTGGTGCTGTGTCTGACCCTTTCAGCGTTCGGCGGTCGTCGTGCGATGGTCACAGCAGCTGCGGGCTCCGTCGCGCTGGTGATTGGCCCGATGGTGCATCAGCACGGCGTGCAGTACATCCTGCCGGCGGTCCTGATGGCGGGGATAATCCAGATTCTGTTCGGCGTGCTCGGAATGGCGCGCCTGATGCGCTTTATTCCCCAGTCGGTGATGACCGGCTTCGTAAATGCGCTGGGATTGTTAATTTTCTTCGCGCAGGTTCCCCATTTCTGGAGCCGCAGCCCGCTGATTGTGGGTCTGTTCGTGCTGACGCTGCTGATTGTGCTGTGGGTGCCGCGTTTTGTTAAAAGCATCCCGTCACCGCTTATTGCGATTGTATTGCTCACCCTGTTCACCGTGACCAGCGGACAGGTTCTCCCGACGGTGGGGGATGAAGGTTCTATGAGCAGTGGTTTGCCAGGGCTGACACAGCTGCTCGTTCCGCTGAACATGGAAACGCTCAGCATCATCTGGCCATGCGCGCTGAGTATCGCTTTTGTCGGCCTGCTGGAATCACTGCTGACGGCAAAACTGGTGGATGAACTGACCGCGACGACGTCCAGCAAACGCCGTGAAAGTATCGGCCTCGGCGCAGGGAATATTCTTGCCGGGTTGTACGGCGGTATCGCGGGCTGTGCCATGATCGGACAAACCATCGTCAACGTGGAGATGGGCAAAGGTCGCAGTCGCGTCTCAACTTTTGCAGCGGGCATGGTGCTGCTGGTGCTGGTCACCGCCCTCAGTGAGGTGATGGCAAAAATCCCTATGGCCGTTCTGGCCGGGATCATGGCGATTGTTGCCATCAAAACGTTTAACTGGCACAGCCTTCAGCCTGCCACGTTAAAAAGCGCGCCCATTGCCGAAACGGTTGCGATGCTGATTACCGTTGCAGCAACGGTTTCAACCGGTAACCTGGCCATTGGCGTGCTGGGCGGGATTATTGTGATGGCATTGCTTCCCGCCCGGCTCAAGCGTCGGCTTAAAGAAGAAAAATCGTTGCAAGCCCAAGAAAAATAAAGAAACCGCCGGTATCGGTGATGGCGGTAATCATCACGCTCGACCCCACCGCGGGGTCGCGCCCCAGTTTGGTCATCGTCAGGGGGATAATGACCCCCATCATGGAGGCCACCAGCAGATTCAGCACCATCGCCAGCATCATCACCCCGCCTAACGCCATATCATCGTACAGCCACCAGGTGATGCCGCCCATAATGCCGCCCCACACCAGGCCGTTAATCAGCGCCACCCCCATCTCCCTGAAGATCAGGAAGGCGAAGTTACCCGGCTGAATGTTCTCCAGCGCCAGTGCACGGACGATCATGGTAATGGTCTGGTTGCCGGTGTTGCCGCCAATGCCGGCCACAATCGGCATCAGCGAGGCCAGCGCGACCAGTTGTGAAATGGTGTGTTCAAAGCCGTCGATCACCCGTGAGGCGATAAATGCAGTGCAGAGGTTAATGGCGAGCCATGCCCAGCGGGTTTTCACCGCCTTGCCGACGGAGGCGTGGACGTCATCTTCGGCGCTGATCCCGCCGAGCGCACGTAAATCGTTATCGGTCTCTTCGTAAACCACGTCAACGATCTCATCGATGGTCAGACGCCCCATCAGTTTACCCACAGAATCGACGACCGCCGCGCTCACAAGGTCGTCACGTTCGAAGGTACGGGCCGCTTTTTCCGCGTCGTCTTCCGGGGAGAAGACCATCGGCTCGGTTTCCATCACCTCACTCACCCGCCGTTGGGTGCTGTTGAGCAGGATCGTTTTAAGCTCCAGCTCGCCAAGCAGGGTTTTATCCCGGGAGGTGACGAACAGTTTATCGGTGTTGTCCGGCATGCTGCCCAGGCGACGCAGATAGCGCTGCACCGTACCGAGAGTCACATCCGGGCGCACCATGATGACGCCAAACTCCATAATGGCGCCCACGCTATGTTTGTCATAGTGCATCACCTGACGCACGCGTGCCCGCTCTTCCGCAGGCAGCGAAGCCAGTAGTCGCCCGGTCAGGTTTCGCGGCAGGTGCTGAACGAGGTAAATCTGCTCGTCAATGTCCAGCGTCTGCAGGGCATCGAGGATATCCCGGTCGCTCATCTCATCAATGAGATCGTCCCAGACGTTTTCAGAGGCTTCCAGCAACACCTGCCCGCGCTCATGATCCTGCACCAGCCGCCACAGGGCGTGACGCTCTTCCGAGGGGAGGGCTTCCAGGGTATCCGCCAGATCCGGCGGAGGTAAATGAGCAACCAGCGCACCTACCTCAGCAATATCGTCGGCCAGCGTGCCGACATCATATTGCTCAGCCAGGGTCAGTTTGCCCAGTAACGCAGAGGTGACCGCTTTATCCGTCGTGAGGAGCCAGATGAGACGCGCACGTTCCTGGTCGCGCTGCCTGGCACTGTTTTTCTTTAAAACCGACATTAATCATAAATCCATGAAATAAGTTGGCTTTAAGCATAGCGCGGAGATATGTAAATAAGAATAAACAACGGGGCGGGATGGAGAAAAAATCGGCATAACATGCACGATTTATCCCCTCTCCCCGTGGGAGAGGGTTAGAGTGAAGGCTTCAAGCCGTGCGCGCCACCGCATCGCGAGACGCCGCATCGCGCTCTTCACCGGTCAGTTCGCTCAGCTTGCCGTCACGCATCTCCAGCAGCCGGTCGGCGTGAATGAAGTAGTGATCGTCATGGCTGATGGCAAAGATGGTTTTGCCCATCGCCTGCATCAGCGGCAGCAGCACCTGGTAGAACTCGCGGCGGAAATGCGGGTCCTGATCCGCTGCCCATTCGTCCAGCAGGATGATGTCGCGCTCTTCCGCCAGGGCCAGCAGCAGCGCCACGCGCTTTTTCTGGCCTTTCGAGAGCTTCAGGTTGAGGATCTTGCCGTCCTGCAGCTCAAGCTTGTGCGACATCTGCAGATGCGCCAGCCACTTCTCCACCAGCGCCGGGTTAGCCTGTTGCCCTTCCGGCCCCAGCAGCTGGTCGAAGAGCCAGACATCGGTGAATACCGCCGAGAACAGCTTGCGATAATCCTCAGGCTTCTCTGCGCTGAGCGCGCGGCCATCCAGCAGAATGTCACCCGATTGCGGCTGATATAACCCCGTCAGCAACATCGCCAGCGTCGATTTCCCGCTGCCGTTACCGCCAATGAGAAACAGCAGTTCGCCGCGATGAATCGTCAGATTGACCGGCCCCACGGAAAAGGCGTTGTCCTGGTAGCGGAATGTGACGTTACGCAGTTCCAGCGTTTGCCAGTTCGGGAAGGCCTGAGGGCGCGGGAACTCCGCTTTGAACGGCGCAAGATCGAACTTTTTGAGCTTATTAAACGCCACCTGCGCGCTCAGCAAGGTGGGCAATGCGCCGACGGCAGAGAGCAGCGGTGTGCGCAAAAACAGCAGCGTCAGGGAGTAAGTTGCCGCTACATTGGTATCGGCCCAGCCCAGGCTGTTGGCCATCCAGAAGACCAGGCCAATCGCGCCCAGCATCATAATGTTCGACCAGTTAACCGCGCTCAGGTGGAAGGTATCAGCACGGATAATATGGTGCCGGTATTCACGCGCGTCCGGGATGTAGAGGTTGTTGAAGATATGCTCGGCACGCTCGCGGTTCAGGGTCAGCTCTTTACGCCCTTCCAGTACCGTCTGGTAATCGTTATAGAGTTTGTCCTCGGTTTCACGCAGTACCGCCATGTGTTTGTAGACGCGGGAAACCAGCAGAAAACCACCCCAGATGGTGATAGTAATCCACAGTGCCGTAACGGCCAGCATCTTGCTGGAGAGCCAGGCGAGATAGGCCGCCGAGCCAACGGTCAGGATAATGCCCTGCACCAGCTCCGGCAGACGGACAAACGCAATGGTGATGGCGCGCACGTCGCTGGTCAGTCCCGCCAGCAAAGAGGCACTGCCGAGCTGCTCGACGCGCTCCACCTGGGTATCCAGGATCCGCTTGATAAACTCGCTGCGCAGGCGGAAGACGAAATGATGCCCGAGAGCCGTCAGCGCCAGTTGGGAACCCAGCGTGACCGCCATCAGCAGCAATAACAACCCCAGAAATTCCGGCAGAACGGACAGCGAGGTGTCGACCATTTCGATCAAACGCACGTTGATGAAGGCGATAAGACCAATACCTAATGCGGCGCTGGCAAGGCTTAGCGCCATTACCGCAATAAAGGGCCAGCGATACTGACGCCAGACAAGAAGAAGTAGTTGCATGCAGGCAATCCGGACAATAAAAATCAGCCAGCAGTGTAAACTGCCCTGCGTTTACATCAAGAATAATTCTTATTTTTGTTTGCCTGGCGCGGTCTGGCGGAAAGTCAGGTTAAAGCGGAACTCGCCCGTCAGCGGATGGACGCCAGGCTTCAGTGGCTGAATGCCGTGGTAATAGAGCCGCGACTCCCTGCCCCACACCACCACATCCCCATGCTCCAGCATCAGACGCTGGAGAGGATCGTTGCGGCGTAATCCGCCGAACTGGAATATGGCGGGCAGACCCAGGGATACCGAGACGATCGGCGCACGCAGATCGGGTTCATCTTTATCCTGATGCAGCGAGAGTTTCGCTCCAACACCATAGCGGTTGATAAGACAGGCATCCGGTTGAAAATCGGGATAGGTGGCCTCGACGGCGGCATCATGGCAGAGCGCCTGAAAAACCGCAGGCATGGGCGGCCAGGGCTTGCCGGTGACGGGATCGTCCGGGGCATAGAGATAGCCCCGTTCGTTGGTTGCCCATCCTGCCGTACCGCAGTTGGTCATCGCCACCGACATGGTGTAGCCGCCAGGCGTCACCATATGTCGGAATGGCGAAACGGCCGCGACGTCATGGATCCCGGCCAGCAGCGCCGAGGCCCGGGAGAGTGCAAACCGGCGCAGGATCACTGCGCCAGGCGCTAGCGGCTCCTGCCAGGGTTCTGCATCCGCAAAGAGATCGAGCATTATCCCTCCTGATTCCTGGACTCACGTTTCAATAATAGCGCCTTTCGTTCCGTCCCCCAGCGATAGCCCGAAAGCGCTCCGTCCTGGCGTACAACACGATGACAAGGGATGACGATCGCCAGTTTATTTGCGGCACACGCTGCGGCCACCGCACGTACCGCGCCAGGTTTGCCAATCGCCTGCGCCACCTGCTGGTAGCTGGCTGTTTCACCGCAGGGAATATTGCGCAGGGCCTGCCAGACCTGCTGCTGGAAAGCGGTTCCGCGAATATCCAGCGGCAGAGCCAGCGGCATGCCACGGTTATCGATGGTATGGATAACCTGAGCAATACGTCGGGCAAATTCGCCTTCCAGCGGCGCGCGTTCAGCGTCCGGAAACAGCGACAAAATCTCCAGGGTGACTTTGGCATCATCATCGCCCAGCAATATTGCGCAGATCCCCCGCTCGCTTTCGCCCACCAGACAGCGGCCTAAGGCACACTCGCTGATGGCATAGCGCACTGCGACATCCCCTTTTCGGTACTGCTTTGCCGTCATGCCCAGCGCGTCGTTGGCTTTACGATAGTAGCTGCTGCTGTCCGGGAACCCTGCCGCCAGCACGGCATCGGTTATTTTATCCCCGTGGGCGAGCGCATTGCGCAGGCGCTGTCCTCGCGCTGCCTGCTGCCAGGCTTTTGGCGTCATCCCGGTTACGGATTTAAACAGGCGGTGAAAATGGAAAGGACTCATGGCAACCTGCTGCGCCAGCATTTCCAGCGTTAACGCGGGATCCTGCTCCAGCAGGCGGCAGGCGCGCTCCACTTTTTCCAGCTTCTCTTCCTGCGGGTCGCGTTTGTCCGGTCGGCAGCGCTTGCACGGCCGAAACCCTGCCTGAACAGCATGGTGCACATCGGGGTAAAAGTGGACATTTTTACGCAGCGCGTGTCGGGCGCGACAGGACGGACGACATACGATCCCTGTCGTCTGGACGGCAAAGACAAATTGTTCGTCAGCACGGGGATCGCGGGCCAGCACGGCCTGCCAGCGATCCTCATCGGTCATATAAGTCGGGTTTTTCATCATCGGCTCCTCTTACAAGCATACCTACAGCTTGCCTGAGCGCCAGCAATCAAAAACCCGCAACCTTGCTTTTTAATTCTTTTCGCTCACCAGGAAGCTGTCGAACTGCGGTGAACTCCAGGTCTTAAAGCCGTCGGCCTCTTTGGTGATCATATAGACCGCCAGCCCTTGCTGGCGAACCACCTCTTTGGCTTTCTCAGTACCGAGCACCATTAACCCGGTATCCCAGGCATCGGCTTCCAGCGCCGTCGGGGCAATCACCGTAACCGAGACCAGATTATGCGTAATGGGTCGCCCGGTCTGGGGGTCAATGACATGTGAGATCCGCTTCCCGTCGAGCTCGTAATAGTTACGGTAGCTGCCGGAGGTGCTGATGCCATGGCCGTTAATATCGACAATTGCCTGCACCGCATTTTGCTGGTCGGTCGGTTTTTGAATCGCCACACGCCACGGTTTGCCGCTGGCGTTCATCCCCCGGCTGACCAATGCGCCACCCACGGAGACCAGATAACGCGGGATGCCTTCCTGAGCCATCAGTGCGGCCAGATGATCCGCCGCATAACCTTCCCCGACTGTCGACAGGTCAACAAACAGATCGGGGATGTCTTTTTGCAGATACTGTTGCCCGTACTGGTTGATCACCGTCAGGTGCTGAAGCCCTGTGCGGGCGCGGGCGTCGTCAATGGCCGCCTGATCGGGGGTGGTCACCGGCTGCTTATTTGGGCCGAATCCCCAGAGGTTAACTAACGGCCCCACGGTCACGTCCATCGCACCGTGGGTTTTATAGCCCACGCGCATCGATTCGGTCACGATATCGGCCATCTCCTCGCTCACCGGCCACAGGGACGTGCTGGTAGAGAGGTTAAAGCGCATCAGCGCCGAGTCGTTTTTGTAGGTGGATAGCAGCTGATCGTCGGCATCCAGCTGAGACTGAATTTTGCCGCGAAGTTCTTCTGCGCGTGCTTTATCAAGGTTCATTACGCTGACGCGCCAGAATGTCCCCATCGTTTTGCCTTCCAGCACCGTCGCCGCTGGCGCGTCGGTGTGTGCCGCCGGCGTGGAAGAGTCACATGCGGTCAGGAAAAAAAAGGTTGCCAGGACGCTGGCGCGTAAAAAGGTCATGTCCATTCATTATTATCCTCATGCCAGGGCGGCAAGAGTACACCAAAATGCGGGAATTGAAAGGCCTTAAAAAAGGCAATAAAAAGGGGCCAGCCGGCCCCTTTGTTACACTGAAAAGCGATTAGAACTGGTAAACCAGACCCAGTGCTACGATATCGTCAGTGCTGATACCTGCATTACGGGTGAACTCTTTGTCATCCAGCAGGTTGATTTTGTAGTCCACATAGGTAGACATGTTTTTGTTGAAGTAGTAAGTCGCACCAACATCAACATATTTCAGCAGATCCTGATCGCCGTAACCTTCAATGTCCTTACCTTTGGACTGCAGGTATGCCACGGATGGACGCAGGCCGAAGTCGAACTGGTACTGAGCAACCACTTCGAAGTTCTGCGCTTTGTTAGCAAAGCCGTAAATATCGCTGCTGCTCTGAGAGTTGCCGAAACGGGTTGCGTTGTAGGTCTGGGAGTATTGCGCCGCCAGGTAGATGTTGTTGGCGTCGTATTTCAGACCACCAGAATAGACTTCAGCGCGATCGCCTTCGCCTTTCAGCGCAGGGTTAGCGGTGTTGTTCTGGTCAGCAGTACGTTTGGAAGAAGACATTGCACCACCGATGCTGAAGCCTTCACCCAGGTTATAGGTCAGGGACGCACCGTAACCGTCACCGTTCTGTTTCAGGGTGCTGCGGCCGGTGTCGTTTTCACCGCTTACGCTGCCGTTTTTACCCTGATACTGCAGAGCAAAGTTCAGGCCATCAACCAGACCGAAGAAGTCCTGGTTACGGTAAGTTGCTACACCGTTAGCACGGGATTGCAGGAAGTTATCTGAACCATAAGTGTCGCCGCCGAATTCTGGCAGAACGTCAGTCCAGGAGGTTACGTCGTAGATCACGCCATAGTTACGACCATAATCGAATGAACCCGCGTCAGCGAATTTCAGACCCGCGAACGCCACACGCGTCCAGGCCTGGTTGTCGCTTTCCGTCGTGTTACCCTGAATCTGGTATTCCCACTGGCCGTAACCGGTCAGTTGATCGTTAACCTGAGTTTCGCCTTTGAAGCCAAGACGCATGTAGGTCTGGTCGCCATCCTGACCGTCGTCATCAGAGAAATAGTGCAGACCATCGACTTTGCCGTACAGATCTAATTTGTTGCCGTCTTTGTTATAAATTTCAGCCGCATTTGCTGCGCCTGCTACCAGCAGTGCTGGTACCAGGAGGGACAGTACTTTAACTTTCATTTTATTAACCCTCTGTTATATGCCTTATTATTACCACTGCTTACCGGTTAACCCTCTTAACCAGTCGGCAATTTCATTCTCCTCAAAATTACAGAATAATCCAACAGGAATATGATACGAAAACTTTGAAAATTTTTCATTTCACTATCAAGATGTTTCAATTTGTAAACATCAAGGAACTTTTACAAAGCACAAAGCGCTTAAGAAATTAGCACTAATAATCAAACGAAAATATACACCCATAAAAATCATATAGTTACAATATAAAAATTTACAGCACTGAATGACAAAACAAGATCGTGCGTAATCACTAAAATAACTCTCGCTATCATCATTAACTTTATTTATTACCGTCATTCAGCTTTGAATGTCTGTTTATCCCTAATTCAACCGAATGCTTCGCATTCGGTTTTTTTTTACCTTTCTTTACGTAATTATTCTTTTTTTGTGCTACCGCACAGAAATCATAACGACTATTAACTAAATTCACCTGAAACCCCTCCCGCATAAAACGCAACGCAACAAATCATAATTTCTTGTTTATTCGTGCTATTCCCTGTCTGATATCGAGCGTAATCTGTACATTCACCTCGGGTATGTACACATTTAATACAGACCATTCAGTAGTACTCACAGAGGAAAAAGTCGCGTGTTCAAAGGCTATGAGGCTGGAAATTCAGTTATTACCCTTTATACTGCCCTATCGCCATAAAGCACGGCCATTACGGGTTAAACATATCAATGAGTCAGACTGAAACTACCGCCCCGAGCAAATTCTCCCTTCTCCCCGGGAGCATCACCCGTTTCTTTCTTCTTTTGATCGTTGTGCTGTTGGTCACGATGGGGGTTATGGTTCAGAGCGCGGTGAACGCCTGGCTGAAGGATAAGAGCTATCAGGTCGTTGATATCACGCATGCCGTGCACAAGCGCATTGACACCTGGCGCTACGCCACCTGGCAGATTTACGACAATATCGCAGCCGCCCCGGCGACATCCTCAGGTGAAGGGCTGCAGGAAACGCGCCTGAAGCAGGACGTTTACTACCTGGAAAAGCCGCAGCGCAAAACGGAAGCGCTTATTTTCGGCTCGCACGACAGCGCGACGCTTGAGATGACGCAGCGCATTTCAACCTATCTCGATACCCTCTGGGGTGCCGAGACGGTGCCATGGTCGATGTACTATCTGAACGGTCAGGATAACAGCATGATCCTGATTTCGACCCTGCCGCTTAAAGATCTCTCCTCGGGTTTTAAAGAGACGACCGTGGGCAGCATAGTCGATTCCCGCCGGGCAGAAATGCTGCAGCAGGCGAACGCCCTTGATGAACGCGAAAGTTTCTCTTCCCTTCGCCGTCTGGCCTGGCAAAATGGCCATTACTTTACCCTGCGCACCACCTTTAACCAGCCAGGACATCTGGCGACGGTTGTGGCGTTCGATCTGCCAATTAACGATCTGATCCCGCCGGATATGCCGCTCGACAGCTTCCGCCTGGAGCCGGACAGCAGTACCCAGAACATGCGTGCTACCTCGGATAAAGAGGCCGCAGAAAGCGTTTCTATCTCCTTTAACGGCTCGAAGATTGAAATTGCCTCTTCGCTGAACTCAACCGGTATGCGCCTGGTGTGGCAGGTGCCGTTTGGCACGCTGCTGCTCGACACCCTGCAAAATATCCTGTTACCGCTGCTACTGAATATTGGGCTACTGGCGCTGGCGCTGTTTGGCTACAGTACGTTCCGTTTCCAGCCCGGGCGTCAGAGCGATGCCTCAACGGTCCCGGCCGGAACCAGTAATGAATTGCGCGTATTACGTGCCCTGAATGAAGAAATCATCTCAGTACTGCCGCTGGGTGTGCTGGTTCACGACCAGGAAGCCAACCGCACGGTGATGAGCAATAAAATTGCCGACCATCTGCTGCCGCATCTTAACCTGCAGAACATCACCACCATGGCGGATCAGCATCAGGGGGTGATTCAGGCCACCGTCAATAATGAACTGTACGAGATCCGTCAGTTCCGCAGCCAGGTCGCCTCCCGCACGCAGATCTTCATTATTCGCGATCAGGATCGCGAAGTGCTGGTGAACAAAAAACTGAAGCAGGCGCAAAGACTGTATGAGAAAAATCAGCAGGGTCGCGCCGCGTTTATGCAAAATATTGGTGATGCCTTCAAACAGCCATTAAGAACGCTGGCGACGCAGGCGGCGGCGTTGAGCACGCCTGAAAGCCAACAGCTGGCAAGCCAGGCGGATTCGCTGGTGCGGATGGTGGATGAGATCCAGCTCGCGAACATGCTCGAGAACGACTTCTGGAAAGGCACGCCGACCCTCTTCTCGATTCAGGATCTGATTGACGAAGTAGTGCCGGAAGTTCTGCCGGTGATTAAGCGCAAAGGTCTGCAGCTGCTGATCAACAACCACCTGCCGGCCAACGACGAACGTCACGGCGATCGTGAGGCGCTGCGTCGAATTCTGCTGATGATTATTCAGTACGCCGTCACCACCACGCAAATTGGCAAAATCACGCTTGAGGTCAATACCGACGAGTCCGCGGAGGATCGTCTGACGTTCCGTATCCTCGATACCGGTGAAGGCGTTACAACCAGTGAGATTGATAATCTGCACTTCCCGTTCCTGAACGATACCCAAAGCGATCGCTACGGTAAGGCCAATGCCCTGACCTTCTGGCTGTGCGATCAGCTGGCGCGTAAGCTTGGCGGCCATCTGAACATTAAAGCCCGTGAATCGCTTGGCACCCGTTATTCGCTGCACGTAAAAATGGCCGCCAATCCTCAGGAAGAAGATGAAGAACGCCTGCTGGACGATGTGATTGTGATGGTGGATGTGACTTCGAACGAGATCCGCAATATCGTGGTACGCCTGCTGGAAAACTGGGGTGCGGCCTGCATCACGCCGGATGAAAGACTCTCAAGTCAAGAATTTGATCTGTTTTTAACTGATAATCCGTCTAATCTTACTGCCTCCGGCTTGCTTTTAAGCGATGATGAGCCAGGCGTGCGAAAAATCGGCCCAGGCCAGCTGCGCGTCAACTTTAATATAAGCAATGCGATGCAGGAAGCTGTATTACAACTAATAGAAGAGCAACTGGCGCAGGAAGAGATAGCGGAATCCCCGTTAGGCGGCAATGAAAATGCCGAGCTTCACGCCAGCGGATATTATTCACTCTTTGTTGATACAGTACCAGATGATGTTAAGCGGTTGTATACTGAGTCCGCTGCGAATGATTTTGCAGCGCTGGCGCAGACAGCACACCGGCTTAAAGGGGTGTTTGCCATGCTTAATCTGGTTCCCGGCAAGCAGTTATGTGAAACGCTGGAACATCTAATTCGTGAGAAAGATGCCTCTGGCATTGAAAAATACATCAGCGACATTGACGCCTACGTCAAAAGCTTGCTGTAGCAAGGTAGCCTAATACATGAACAATATGAACGTAATTATTGCCGATGACCATCCGATTGTACTGTTCGGTATTCGCAAATCACTTGAACAGATCGAGTGGGTGAATGTAGTCGGTGAATTTGAAGACTCTACAGCACTGATCAATAACCTCCCAAAACTTGATGCACACGTGCTCATTACCGATCTCTCCATGCCTGGAGACAAATACGGTGATGGGATCACGCTCATCAAATATATTAAACGTCACTTCCCGGACATCTCGATCATTGTTCTGACCATGAATAACAACCCGGCGATTCTGAGCGCCGTGCTGGATCTGGATATCGAAGGGATTGTACTGAAACAGGGCGCACCAACTGACCTGCCTAAAGCGCTGGCTGCGCTGCAGAAAGGCAAAAAGTTCACCCCTGAGAGCGTCTCTCGTCTGCTGGAAAAAATCAGTGCAGGTGGCTACGGTGACAAACGCCTGTCGCCAAAAGAGAGCGAAGTTCTGCGTCTTTTCGCTGAAGGTTTCCTCGTGACCGAGATTGCCAAGAAGCTGAACCGCAGTATTAAAACCATCAGTAGCCAGAAGAAATCAGCCATGATGAAACTGGGCGTGGACAACGATATCGCGCTGCTGAACTATCTCTCCTCCGTGACGCTGAGCGCGACGGATAAGGATTGATCCAGGACGGGTGTGCGTTCTGATGCCCTCACCCCGTCCCTCTCCCACGGGGAGAGGGTGAAAAGTAAAAGGCCCTTACGGGCCTTTTTTATGTCCGCGTTTTTCTCACGCGATCCGCGTATATCGACAATGTCTGCTTCAGTACGTCCAGCGTAACCGGTTTCGACAGACAGCTGTCCATTCCTGACTCCAGGCAGCGCTGTTTCTCTTCCGCCAGCGCATTCGCCGTGACGCCAACCACCGGCAACGTCAGACCAAGCTGGCGGATACGCTGCGTCAGACGATAGCCGTCCATATTGGGCATATTCACGTCGCTGAGAACGATATCAATATGGTTTTTACTGAGCACATTCAGCGCATCCACGCCGTCATTAGCGGTTTTACATTGATAACCCAGCGAGCCCAGCTGGTCAGCCAGCAGGCGACGGTTAATCGGATGGTCATCCACGACCAGAATCATCATATCGTCGTTCACCGACGCCAGCGATTCCGGTGACGGCAGGGTCGCCGCGCCATCGTTCTCTTCGAGCTCCACGCTGTAGATGCGCGCCAGCAGCCCCAACAGCTCATGTGGCGTCGCCACACTGTGAACCCACTCGCCCGGCGCACGCTCAACCGGAATACCGATGTGGCGACGACAGAACATCACCACGCCCCTTCCCTGCCACGGTTGCGCCAGCGTGTCATCGGTGATCAATACATCGTCCACGTCCGGCGTCTGGCCTTCATAACGGGAAACCCGCACGCCGCTGTGGTTCAGCAGTGCCGTCAGATAATCATTCAGCGAGGCGTTGTGCACCGCCAGCCAGCAGCGCTTATCGCTCAGGCCGTCAACCGTCGTTTTCGCCGGATACTGCGCAGAATAGAGCGGAATACGAATGGTGAACTGGCTACCCATACCGGGTTCGGTATCCACCGAGATATCGCCGTCCATCATGCTGACGAGCTTCTCACAAATTGCCAGCCCCAGTCCGGTCCCCTGGAAGTTACGCTGCACGCCGGTACCAACCTGGAAGAACGGGTCAAACAGACGAACCACTTCCTTCGCCGGGATCCCAACGCCGGTATCACGCACACGAATGCTCAGGTAGTCCCCTGCCCGGCACACATGCAACACGATACAGCCGATGTCGGTGAACTTGATGGCGTTACTGAGCAGGTTCGAAATGACCTGCTGCAGACGCATAGGATCGCCATGCAGCGTCAGCGGTACGTCTGGCTCAATAAAGCAATAGAGACCCAGCTGTTTACGTACCACCAGCGGCAGATAGTTGGCGCTGATGTGGTTCATCACCTCGCGCGGAGAGAACTCGCGCGGTTCAATTTTCAGCTGCTCGGACTCAATTTTCGAGAAGTCGAGAATGTCGCTGATGATTTTCAGCAGCAGGCTTGAGGAGTTGTTCATCGCCGTCACCAGGCGATCAACGCCTTTCGGCAGCTCTTTGGTTTGCAGCAGATCGAGGTTGCCGATAATCCCGTACAGCGGCGTACGCAGTTCGTGACTGACGGTGGCAAGGAACATGGATTTCGACTGGCTGGCCTGCTCTGCCGCCTGGGCCATCTCCTGCAAAGACTCTTCCATCTTCACACGTGCTGAGACATCCACCAGCACGCAAATCGCCACGTTTTCATTGCGATAGCGCGAATGCACGAAGCTGATCTGTAAGTTGGTGTGGGTGCTGGTCAGCACGTCGACAAAATTCACCTGCTGACCACAGATAATTTGCGTCAGCCTTTGCCGGTCCTCGTGCGTCAGCATGTTCAGGTAGTTATGCGCCAGTTCATTACTAAGGATATTGGTGCCGTCCTGGGTGCGCAGGATACAGATCCCCACCGGTGCGGAGGCAACAATCTTACGGTTAAACTGCTCGTGTTCCTCCAGACGCTGGGCATCGCTTTCAGCGGGGATAAAAATCTTCCGCTCATACATCCGCGCCAGGGTAAACAGCGCGCCACCGGCCAGCACGTTCAGCAGGATGGCATTCATGATAAGAATACGGATCCGCTCAAGCACCATATCCACCGGCAGGGAATAGACAATACTCAGCGACGATGGCGGTAAGCTTTTCTTCAGCACCAGCTCACGGAATCCTGAGGTATAGCCAAACCACGAACGCTCCTGCATCCAGTGCGGATCGACGTTCAGGCGATTATCCGGCCCGGTGAGTGAAATCAGGGGATGGCCGTTCTCATCCAGAATGGTCACTCCCATCGGCAGGCTGCCCGGCGTGAAGAAGTTTTCCATGCGGATGGTCTGTTCAATGCCCAGTAGCGCCTGCAGGCGATTGCCCAGATAAACTGGCGTCAGCGCATAGAAATAGCCCACGCCCATGCGCGGCCCCTGGCTTATCCAGAAGATGTTATTCCCGCGCTCGTCCTGCGGCGCATTGCGGTATTTCAAAATGCGTTCATGCAGGCTTTTCAGCGCATCATCACGTTCGACGGGCACATCGCGAAGGCCAAAGTCGGCCATACAGAGGTTTTCGCTGCCAATCAGGAATACGCGGTTCAGGTCATAGGCGGCGGAGAAGTTGTCGCGCCAGTAGCGCATAAACCAGGAGAGCGATTCCAGGGAACCGCGCCAGGTGTTGCTCATGGCGGAGCAGTCGGAATCCGGGAACAGCGGCTCGAAATCCGGTACTTCGGTTTTGTCATTACGGCCGCGGATGGCAAGAATACCGTTTTCCGCCGTCAGGCGATTTTCGGCTATGTACTTCAGCTCCTTCATCACGTCGGAGGTGCGCTGAATATAGCGCTGGGCCTGATCGGAACTTAGGTTAAATTCCTGGCGGATCTCCGCTTCTTTCTGGTGCAGCGCGTTGACGATGTAAAACACCGAGGACAAGGCCACCAGTAACCAAAGCAAGAGCGCCAGCGCCCGAAACAGATAGCGAGAGACTTTCAGCGTGGTTCGAAAGGAGACGAGGTATTTCAAAGGGGCGAGGCTCCGCCGTCGGGGTCAAAAAGAATGTGGTTAAGGTAGCGGTAAACGCGGCTTGTCGCAACGTTGACTTGTCTGCATCTGCAAAAGAAAAGGGCCGGAATCCGGCCCTTTATGCGTCAGGAGACATTACTCCTCAGCGTCATCCGCTGCATCATCGTCGGTGTCCACTTCCGGTGCAATGTCATCATCACCTTCCGCGACGCTACCGTCGATGGAGTCGAGCTCTTCGTCGTCCACCGGCTCAGCAACACGTTGCAGACCCACCACGTTTTCATCTTCCGCCGTACGGATGAGGATAACGCCCTGGGTATTACGACCCACCACGCTAATCTCCGACACGCGGGTACGCACCAGCGTACCGGCATCGGTGATCATCATGATCTGGTCGGCATCGTCTACCTGCACCGCGCCCACAACGGAACCGTTGCGCTCGGTCACCTTGATAGAGATAACGCCCTGCGTGCCACGCGACTTGGTTGGGTATTCCCCTTCCGCGGTACGTTTACCGTAACCATTCTGCGTCACGGTCAGGATAGCCCCTTCCCCGCGCGGAATAATCAGAGAAACGACGCTGTCTTCGCCCGCCAGTTTGATACCGCGAACGCCCGTTGCGGTACGACCCATTGCGCGGACGGCGTCTTCTTTGAAGCGCACCACTTTACCGGCTGCGGAGAAGAGCATGACTTCATCTTTGCCTGAAGTCAGATCGACGCCAATCAGCTCATCGCCTTCGTTCAGGTTCACCGCGATGATACCGGCAGAACGTGGACGGCTGAACTCGGTCAGCGCGGTTTTCTTCACGGTACCGCTGGCGGTCGCCATAAAGACGTTCACGCCCTCTTCGTACTCGCGTACCGGCAGAATGGCGGTGATACGTTCGTTCGCTTCCAGCGGCAGCAGGTTAACGATCGGACGACCACGTGCACCACGGCTCGCTTCCGGCAACTGGTAGACCTTCATCCAGTACAGACGACCCCGGCTGGAGAAGCAGAGGATGGTGTCATGGGTGTTCGCCACCAGCAGACGGTCGATAAAGTCTTCTTCTTTAATACGTGCCGCAGATTTGCCTTTACCACCACGACGCTGTGCTTCGTAGTCAGTTAACGGCTGATACTTCACGTAGCCCTGGTGAGACAGGGTCACAACAACGTCTTCCTGGTTGATCAGGTCTTCGATGTTGATATCTGCGGAGTTGGCGGTGATTTCGGTGCGACGCTCATCACCGAACTGATCGCGGATCAGCTCCAGCTCTTCGCGGATCACTTCCATCAGACGCTCTGCGCTGCCCAGGATGTGCAGCAGTTCAGCGATCTGCTCCAGCAGCTCTTTATATTCGTCGAGCAGTTTTTCATGCTCAAGGCCGGTCAGTTTCTGCAGACGCAGATCCAGAATCGCCTGGGCCTGCTGTTCAGTCAGGTAGTACTGACCATCACGCACGCCGAATTCAGGTTCCAGCCACTCAGGACGCGCGGCGTCATCACCGGCACGCTCCAGCATTGCCGCAACGTTGCCCAGATCCCACGGACGGGAAATCAGCGCGGTTTTCGCTTCCGCCGGGGTTGGCGCGCGACGGATCAGCTCGATGATCGGATCGATGTTGGCCAGCGCCACGGCCAGTGCCTCAAGGATGTGGGCACGGTCACGCGCTTTACGCAGTTCGAAAATAGTACGACGGGTCACCACTTCGCGGCGGTGACGGACAAACGCGCTTAGGATCTCTTTCAGGTTCATGATCTTCGGCTGACCATGGTGCAGTGCAACCATGTTGATACCGAAGGAGACCTGCAGCTGGGTCTGGGAGTACAGGTTGTTCAGCACAACCTCGCCCACCGCGTCGCGTTTGATTTCAATCACGATGCGCATACCGTCTTTATCAGACTCGTCACGCAGCGCGCTGATGCCTTCAACACGTTTTTCTTTTACCAGCTCGGCGATTTTTTCAATCAGTCGCGCTTTGTTCACCTGATACGGGATCTCGTGAACAATGATGGTTTCACGGCCGGTTTTGGCATCTGCTTCCACTTCGGCGCGGGCACGGATGTAAATCTTGCCGCGACCGGTGCGGTACGCTTCTTCAATACCACGACGACCGTTGATGATGGCCGCCGTCGGGAAGTCCGGGCCCGGGATGTGTTCCATCAGCCCTTCAATGCTGATGTCTTCATCGTCGATATAGGCCAGGCAGCCGTTGATCACTTCGGTGATGTTGTGCGGCGGAATGTTGGTCGCCATCCCTACGGCGATACCGGACGAACCGTTCACCAGCAGGTTAGGGATCTTCGTTGGCATGACGTCAGGAATTTTTTCCGTGCCATCGTAGTTATCAACGAAATCAACCGTCTCTTTTTCCAGGTCGGCCATCAGCTCATGGGCAATTTTCGCCAGACGGATTTCCGTATAACGCATTGCCGCGGCGGAGTCGCCGTCGATAGAACCAAAGTTACCCTGACCATCTACCAGCATGTAACGCAGCGAGAAAGGCTGCGCCATACGAACGATGGTGTCGTACACCGCGGAATCACCATGGGGATGGTATTTACCGATTACGTCACCAACGACACGGGCAGATTTTTTGTAGGCTTTATTCCAGTCATTGCCCAATACGTTCATGGCGTATAGTACGCGACGGTGTACCGGCTTCAGGCCATCGCGGACGTCCGGCAGCGCACGGCCAACAATGACCGACATCGCATAGTCCAGATAGGAGCTCTTCAGCTCTTCCTCGATGTTAACCGGTGTAATTTCTCTCGCAAGGTCGCTCATCTAACCGCTATCCCTCTACTGTATCCCGGATTCAAAGGTCGCAAATTATAACACAGCCGCGGTGATACAGGTAAACCTATACGCTTTATTCACAGGGATTGCCTGATATACTCATTCGTCTTGCTAAATAAGGAGTAAAAGCGCCCATGAATGCCGAAAAATCCCCGGTGACTCACAACGTAGACCACGAAGAGATTGCCAAATTTGAAGCGGTGGCGTCCCGCTGGTGGGATCTCGAAGGTGAGTTCAAACCTCTGCATCGCATCAACCCGCTGCGTCTGGGCTATATCGCGGAGCGTTCCGGCGGTCTGTTCGGTAAAAAAGTGCTCGACGTCGGCTGCGGCGGCGGCATCCTGGCAGAGAGCATGGCGCGCGAAGGGGCCAGCGTCACCGGCCTGGATATGGGTTTTGAACCGTTGCAGGTTGCCCGTCTGCATGCGCTGGAGTCCGGGATTCAGGTGGAGTACGTACAGGAAACCGTTGAGGAACACGCGGCAAAACATGCGCACCAGTACGACGTGGTCACCTGCATGGAGATGCTGGAGCACGTTCCCGACCCGCAGTCCGTCGTCAACGCCTGCGCAAAACTGGTGAAACCGGGCGGCCAGGTCTTCTTCTCCACCATCAACCGTAACGGCAAAGCCTGGCTGATGGCCGTCGTCGGCGCAGAGTATGTACTGCGCATGGTGCCCAAAGGTACACACGACGTGAAGAAATTCATCAAGCCTGCCGAGTTACTGGGCTGGGTTGACCAGACGTGGCTCAAGGAGCAGCACATCACCGGTCTGCACTACAATCCGCTGACCGATAAATTCAAACTCGCCCCGGGCGTGGATGTTAACTATATGTTGCACACCACCGCCAAAAACGACTAACGTCATCCATTATTCTTATAAAGATTGCGCGACATCATGTTGCGCAATTCTGACCTCCCGTTGAAGAAATCAGCACTCGATCAAATTTTGAATTTTTTTTCTTAATTATTGACATCTCTTCCAGGCCTTACAGCATGAGGACTTAGCCTTTTTTACCCTTTCACAACCTCAATTTAACGTCAAAATCAACCCTTGTACTGAAAAGAATCCTTACTAGAATACTCACCATATAGCGTTTCTCTTATCGCAAACCCCCTATATGTAGTATTTATCCACAGAGTTAGTCACAAGGCGGATCTGTGGATAAACGGGGGATATTTTTTTATTTCACGGACAGGTAAAACCCACATGAATCAGAGTCTGCTGGTGACAAAGCGCGACGGTACTACCGAGCGTATCAATCTGGACAAAATCCATCGAGTTCTCGACTGGGCAGCAGAAGGCCTGAACAACGTATCTATCTCCCAGGTTGAACTGCGTTCCCATATTCAGTTCTACGACGGCATCAAAACGTCTGATATCCACGAAACCATCATCAAAGCGGCGGCGGATCTGATCTCCCGCGAAGCGCCGGATTATCAGTACCTCGCTGCACGTCTGGCGATTTTCCACCTGCGTAAAAAAGCCTACGGCCAGTTCGAGCCGCCTGCGCTTTACGACCACGTGGTGAAAATGGTTGAGCTGGGTAAATACGACACGCATCTGCTGGAAGACTATACGGAAGAAGAGTTCGAGCAGATGAACGGGTTTATCGATCACTGGCGTGATATGAACTTCTCCTACGCAGCGGTGAAACAGCTCGAAGGCAAATACCTGGTCCAGAACCGTGTCACGGGCGAAATCTACGAGAGCGCCCAGTTCCTCTATATTCTGGTGGCCGCCTGCCTGTTCTCAAACTACCCGCGTGACACCCGTCTGGAATACGTTAAGCGTTTCTATGATGCGGTCTCTACGTTCAAGATTTCTCTGCCGACGCCGATTATGTCTGGCGTGCGTACCCCAACCCGTCAGTTCAGCTCCTGCGTACTGATCGAGTGCGGCGACAGCCTGGATTCCATCAACGCGACCTCCAGCGCGATTGTCAAATACGTCTCCCAGCGTGCCGGTATCGGTATCAACGCCGGTCGCATTCGTGCCCTGGGCAGCCCAATTCGCGGCGGTGAAGCGTTCCATACCGGTTGTATCCCGTTCTACAAGCACTTCCAGACGGCAGTAAAATCCTGCTCTCAGGGCGGCGTGCGCGGTGGTGCGGCAACCCTGTTCTACCCAATGTGGCACCTGGAAGTCGAAAGCCTGCTGGTACTGAAAAACAACCGTGGGGTTGAAGGTAACCGCGTACGTCACATGGACTACGGCGTACAGATCAACAAACTGATGTACACCCGTCTGCTGAAAGGTGAAGACATTACCCTGTTCAGCCCGTCCGATGTCCCGGGTCTGTATGATGCGTTCTTCGCCGATCAGGACGAGTTTGAACGTCTGTACACCAAATACGAAAAAGACGACAGCATCCGTAAACAGCGCGTGAAGGCGGTCGATCTGTTCTCCCTGATGATGCAGGAACGTGCCTCTACCGGCCGTATCTACATCCAGAACGTTGACCACTGCAACACCCACAGCCCGTTTGATCCGGTTGTTGCGCCAGTGCGCCAGTCTAACCTGTGCCTGGAGATCGCCCTGCCGACCAAACCGCTGGAAGACGTGAACGACGAAAACGGCGAAATCGCGCTGTGTACGCTGTCTGCGTTCAACCTGGGTGCAATTAAGAGCCTGGACGAGCTGGAAGAGCTGGCAGTGCTGGCCGTCCGTGCGCTCGACGCCCTGCTGGACTACCAGGATTACCCAATCCCGGCGGCGAAACGCGGCGCAATGGGCCGTCGTACGCTGGGTATCGGCGTCATCAACTTCGCCTACTGGCTGGCGAAACACGGTAAGCGTTACTCCGACGGCAGCGCGAACAACCTGACCCACGAAACGTTCGAAGCGATCCAGTATTACCTGCTGAAAGCGTCTAACGAGCTGGCGAAAGAGCAAGGCGCATGCCCGTGGTTTAACGAAACCACCTATGCGAAAGGCATTCTGCCAATCGACACCTACAAGAAAGACCTGGATGCGATTGCAAACGCGCCGCTGCATCTGGACTGGGAAGCTCTGCGCGAGTCCATTAAGACTCACGGCCTGCGCAACTCCACGCTCTCTGCCCTGATGCCGTCTGAGACCTCTTCGCAGATCTCTAACGCCACCAACGGTATCGAGCCGCCGCGCGGTCACGTCAGCATTAAAGCGTCGAAAGACGGTATCCTGCGCCAGGTGGTGCCGGATTACGAACTGCTGAAAGACAACTACGAGCTGCTGTGGGAAATGCCAAACAATGACGGCTATCTGCAGCTGGTGGGTATCATGCAGAAATTCATCGATCAGTCGATCTCTGCCAATACCAACTACGACCCGACGCGTTTCCCGTCTGGTAAAGTGCCCATGCAGCAACTGCTGAAAGACCTGCTCACCGCGTACAAATTTGGCGTGAAAACTCTGTATTATCACAACACCCGTGATGGTGCAGAAGACGCGCAGGACGATCTGGCACCGTCAATTCAGGATGATGGCTGCGAAAGCGGCGCATGTAAGATCTAATAAATCCCCTCACCCTAACCCTCTCCCACAGGGAGAGGGAACTCTTTCCCCCTCTCCCTGTGGGAGAGGGCCGGGATGAGGGGGAAATAACACCACAGGACACACTCATGGCATATACCACCTTTTCACAGACGAAAAACGACCAGCTCAAAGAGCCGATGTTCTTCGGCCAGCCGGTCAATGTGGCACGCTACGATCAGCAAAAATATGACATCTTCGAAAAGCTGATTGAAAAGCAACTCTCCTTCTTCTGGCGTCCGGAGGAAGTTGACGTTTCCCGCGATCGTATCGATTTCCAGGCGTTGCCGGAGCATGAAAAACACATTTTCATCAGCAACCTGAAGTACCAGACGCTGCTGGACTCCATTCAGGGCCGCAGCCCGAACGTTGCCCTGCTGCCGCTGATCTCCATTCCGGAACTGGAAACCTGGGTGGAAACCTGGGCGTTCTCGGAAACGATCCACTCCCGCTCTTACACCCACATTATCCGCAACATCGTTAACGATCCGGCGGTGGTGTTTGACGATATCGTCACCAACGAGCAGATTCAGAAACGCGCGGAAGGGATTGCCCACTACTACGACGAGCTGATCGAGATGACCAGCTACTGGCACCTGCTGGGCGAAGGGACCCACAACGTGAACGGCAAAACCGTCACCGTGAATCTGCGCGCGCTGAAAAAGCAGCTGTACCTGTGCCTGATGAGCGTTAACGCCCTGGAAGCCATCCGCTTCTACGTGAGCTTTGCCTGCTCCTTTGCGTTTGCCGAGCGCAAGCTGATGGAAGGTAACGCCAAAATCATCCGTCTGATCGCCCGTGACGAAGCCCTGCACCTGACCGGCACCCAGCACATGCTGAACCTGTTGCGCAGCGGTGCAGACGACCCGGAGATGGCGGAAATCGCTGAAGAGTGCAAGCAGGAGTGCTACGACCTGTTCGTGCTGGCCGCACAGCAGGAGAAAGAGTGGGCAGACTACCTGTTCCGCGACGGCTCCATGATTGGCCTGAACAAAGACATTCTGTGCCAGTACGTTGAGTACATCACCAACATCCGTATGCAGGCGGTCGGTCTCGATCTGCCATTCCAGACGCGCTCCAACCCGATCCCGTGGATCAACACCTGGCTGGTGTCCGATAACGTGCAGGTGGCGCCACAGGAAGTGGAAGTGAGTTCTTACCTGGTCGGTCAGATTGATTCTGAAGTCAACACTGACGACCTGAGCAATTTCCAGCTCTGATGACACGCGTAACGCTGAGTCTTTCGGGCACAGAAGTGCTGTGCCAGGAAGAGCACCCTTCCCTGCTGGCAGCCCTTGAGGCGAATCAGGTGACGGTAGAGTATCAGTGTCGTGAAGGCTATTGCGGCTCCTGCCGCTGCCGCCTGGTCACCGGCCAGGTGGACTGGCTGACCGAACCGCTGGCCTTTATCAATGAAGGGGAAATTTTGCCCTGCTGCTGCCGGGCAAAAGGTGATATTGAAATAGAAATATAGCGCCAACCCCTCCTTTCGGGTTCGTGATTTACGAACCCGTGATTCGCCTTTCCTCACCTGTTCACCCCTCCTCATGCCGCTTACTCTAACGGTATATCCACCTGAGGAGGCCATCAGCAATGTCCGTTTTATCCTTAGAACAATTCATGACCACATCCCCTGAGCCGATGCCCTACGATATTATTATCGTTGGCGCGGGCTCTGCCGGGGCAGTGCTGGCAGCACGTCTTAGCGAAGATGAGCAGACACGTGTTCTGCTGCTGGAATATGGTCCGTCTTTTGATCCCGATGGCTATCCGGAACTGCTTTACAGCGGCAATATTATCGCGGCGAATGGCGATCAGCGATATGAATGGGGCTATTACGCCAGCCCGGTCAGCCAGCCCGATCCCGTCTATACTCCGCGCGGCAAAACCCTCGGCGGAAGTTCAGCCATTAACGCCGCCGTCGCCTGCCGGGCGCTCCCCTGGGATTTCGAACGCATCACGGCAAAAGGGCTTAAGGGCTGGAAATATGAGGATGTGCTGCCCTACTACAAAAAGATGGAAACCTACCCTTTGGGTGAGGATAAATATCATGGTCGTGAAGGTCCACTTCCGATCCATCAGATGACGTTAGAGGAGATCACCCCAGTTCAGCGGGCCACCCTGGAAGCGGCGTGGCAGTTGGGTTTTGCGCGGGTTGAAGACTTTAACCACCCAGAAGCCAACAACGGCGCCGGGCCCAATCCGATGAATATCATTAACGGCGTTCGGGTGAATACCGGAATGGCATGGCTTACCCGCAAGGTGCGCCAGCGCCCGAACCTGACCATCGTGTATGGGGCGCTCACGGACAAGCTGATCGTTGAGGAGAACCGGGTCAAAGGCGTGCAGCTTGCCGACGGGAAACAGTGCTTTGCCCGCCAGACAATCCTCAGCGCCGGCGCCTATGGTTCCGCCGCGATATTGCTGCGCTCAGGCATCGGCCCACGCCACCATCTGGAATCGCTGTCGATCCCCGTCGTGAAAGAGGCCCCGGTGGGTGAGCGTCTGCGGGATCACGCCTTCTACTGGATAAACTTCGCCGGAAAAGCCGAACTTAAGGGCCACGAGCATCCGGTTGTCGCCGCCCAGATCTGGACGAATTCAAGCTTTGCCAGATCAGCCTGCGAAATGGACATTGCCATTTCCCCTTCGCATCTGTTACCTGCAGACCTCAGCCCAACCGGCGTCGCCTTCTCCCTCGGGCTGGAACTCATGCATTGCAGCTCCACAGGCTACATCCGCCTGAAGAGCCGTGACCCTCACGATGCACCGGAAATAGCGCTTAATCACCTGACGACAGAAGATGACATGCGCCGGATGGTCGAGTGTTTTCGTCTGGCACGCCTGCTGGCGGATATGCCGCCGCTACGCCAGCTCATTGAGTACGAAATCAGCCCCGGAGTCTCGGTCGGGGATGATGAATCTGACATTCGCCAGGCTCTGGCGCAGGGGGTTAGCACCCTCCAGCACCCCTGCTCCACCGCACCGATGGGGCCCCCTGATGACCCCTATGCCGTGGTGGATGAAAACGGGTGCCTCTATGGTCTGCATGACTTACGGGTCATCGACGCATCGATCCTGCCCGAAATCCCGCTCATCAACCTCAATCCGACCATCATCATGATGGCAGAAAAACTGGCTGATGCGCTGCGTAACGATATTCATGAGGAGAGGAAAAATGGTATCCATCAAGCCGGAAAACAGCGCCAGGATAATGAAACAATCGTACGACGTCATAGTCGCAGGCGGTGGTTCAGCGGGTGCGGTTCTCGCCGCACGTCTTAGCGAGAACCCTGACTGCCAGGTATTGCTGCTGGAGGGCGGCCCCGTCTTTGCCCCCGATGGCTGGCCGGATGAACTGACGCAAAGTCACTCTGTTGGCGGCGGTGATTACGTCTGGGAACACGGCGCGGCGACGGGAACCGATCATACCTCTGGTCATCTGCGGGCCAAAGTGCTCGGTGGCGGCTCCACGATCAACGCAGGCGCGTTTGTTCGCGCCCCTAAATCCGATTTTGACCGCTGGGTAAAGCGCGGCCTGAGCGACTGGTCGTTTGATAAGGTTTTACCGTGGTTCAAACGGCTTGAAAATGCCGACTATGGCGACGATCGCTGGCATGGCCGCCACGGCCCCGTTCCGGTGCGATTACCTGCGCTTGAGACACTCAGTCCGGCAAGTCAGGCGTTTTATCACGCCTGTCGCGCTCACGGCTTTGCCGCCATTGACGATATTAACGGCGAACAACAACACGGCGTCGCCATCTATCCACTGAATGTTGTCAACGGCATCCGGCAAAACACTGGCATGGTCTACCTGACGGCGGAGGTTCGGGCGCGCAAGAATCTGTCAATTGTCGGCATGACGGTTGTGGATAAAGCGCTGATAGACAATTCGCGGGTGAACGGCATACAGCTTGCGGATGGGACACGGATCGCTGCCGACTGCGTGTTCCTTTGTGCCGGTGCGGCCGGTACGCCAGCCATTCTGTTACGCTCCGGCATTGGTCCTGCTGACGATTTACGCCGTCTGGAAATCCCGCTAAAACAGGATCTCCCCGTTGGCCGCAATTTGCAGGAACAACCCGTGAACGGGATCATGCTGGCGACCTCTGCAGAACATGCCAGCTATCCCCCAATAGGTGCAACGCTCTGGACGCAATCTTCGCTGGCCGCAGCCGACGAACTGGATCTGTATATCAGCAATAACCACTTCGTCGATCCGGGACTGTTTCCACACGGGGCGGGTTTCCAGCTCTTTTTCACCGTGGCTCGCCCCTGCGCCCGTGGGCGCCTGACACTGACGAGCCGCAATCCGCTGCTCGCCCCCAGTATCGATCTCAATCTGCTGGGCGACGAGCGCGACGTCATACGGATGGTCGAAGCGGTGAAGTTGTCACGGGCACTGGTGCAGGAAGGTCCATTGCAGGCACTGGTTACTGGCGAAGTCCCGGCAGTTAAAGGCGGTAAACTCGCCAAAACAGACCAGCAGATAGCAGAGGAGCAGCGTGCGACGGTGAAAAGCAATCTACACCTCAGCGCGACAGCACCGATGGGTAAAGAAAGCGATCCGGCAGCAGTAGTGGACGCGTGCGGCAACGTCTTCGGCATTAACGGGCTGTTTGTCGTCGATGCCTCGCTGTTCCCGGACGTTCCCTCTCAGGCGACTAACCCGGATGTGATCATGGCGGCAGAATATCTCGCCAGCCGTTTTTCCGGCTCCCTGAACGGCGCATAGTAAACCGAATAAGCCATAAAGGAGCGCCTGTGTGAACAAGTTCGTGGAGATGAGCACGTTTGTTTCGGTTGTTGAGTCGCAAAGCTTTGCTGGCGCGGCGGCAAAACTGGGGACATCAAAATCGGTGATCAGCCAGCGCGTCAAGATGCTGGAGAAACGGCTTGGCGCAAGCTTGCTGGAGCGTGGGCCCCGCCTTAGCCTGACGGAAGCGGGTCTGCTTTTTTATCAGGAGTGCGTGCGTATCCTTGACGAAGTCACACAGGCGGAAGAAGCCGTGGCACCCTCACGCAGCGAGCTTCACGGCGAGCTGCGTATCGCCACCTCGCATACCTTTATGACCACCCATCTGTCGAGGATCCTGGCCGGATTTATTGGCGCTCATCCGGGGCTGTCTCTCGATATCTCGACAGAAGATCGGCAGATTAATATGCATCAGCCCGACTTTGATATCGCCATCCGCCTCGGTCTCGTCCCGGACTCTACGCTCATCGCCCGCACGCTGGCGCGCAATCTGACCTGGCTGTGCGCGAGCCCGGACTATCTGGCGCAACGGGGCACGCCTGTGCACCCCGTTGAGCTGGAGCAGCATGACGGACTGTTATATACCCACCGTGCGCCAGGCGGTTGCTGGCAGCTACTGCATAACGGGCAGCGCCAGAACTGGCGCGTCAGAAATCGTCTGCGTTCGGATAATGCTTTCAGCCTGCTGGAAGCCGCCAAAGCAGGGCTTGGGATTGTGGTCATGCCGTTATTTTTAGGTGCTGATGCGATATTGCGCGGAGAACTGAATATTATTTTACCCGGCTGGCAACCGGATGGTGGCAACATTGTGGCCCTGTATCGCCAGACGCGTCGCGCCTCGCCGGTGATCCAGGCGCTGGTCAACCTGGTCGCAGAACAGCTAGGGCCAGAGCCAGAATGGGAAAAAAAGCTAAGGCTGGCGGGCCTACTGCCCGAATAAAAAAGGGCCTTACGGCCCCTTGTATTACTTGTTATGCAGGAATGAAACTGCTTTATCCGGGAAATCCGTAAACAACCCGTCTACGTCCGCCTGCTTATACAACACCTCGTAAAGCTGATTCACGTCCGTGGCGTACGGCGGTAACTGGTCAGCACGCACCGTATACGGATGCACCTGCATCTTGCTGGCGTGTGCCTCTTTTACCATCGCCGTCAGCTTCACGTGGCCCGGGGTTGAACCTTCCGCCACCAGCATGTGGTAATCCGGCCCGATCCCGTCGGCGTACTGCGCGATCTGCTTCATGGCACCCGGTTTGAACATCCAGTCGTAGTTGTAGTTTACCCACTTGCCGTCTGCCTGCTTCTCCTGGGTTTCGTTCCAGTCGGTATAGGCAATCAGCTGGACCAGATTGAGATCCATCCCCATCTTAGGCTCCAGCTCGGTTTTGATGCGCTTCAGTTCTGCGGCGTCAAAACACTGGAGATAAACTTTGTCCTTCTTGCTGGTGTAGCCGTACTGCTTCAGCACCTCCAGCGTCTTCGCGGCAATGTCTTTCCCTTCCTGGTGATGGAACCACGGGGCTTTAATTTCCGGATAGATACCGATATTTTTGCCCGTTGAGTGGTTCAGCCCCTGAACAAAC
Source organism: Enterobacter cloacae complex sp. IR5384 (assembly GCF_049237265.1). NCBI lineage: Bacteria > Pseudomonadati > Pseudomonadota > Gammaproteobacteria > Enterobacterales > Enterobacteriaceae > Enterobacter > Enterobacter cloacae complex sp. IR5384. The sequence goes on from NZ_JBMKHJ010000004.1 coordinate 128,487, forward strand.
TCAATCTCTTCCTGGAAGGTATGGATACGGAAGTCAGATTTACCCATCGGGAAACGTCCCGGATAAACCTGCACCTTCTTGCCGTTTTCAATCTCGAAGCCTTCGGTAAACTTCAGAGAACGGATTTCATCCAGAGTAAAATCGATGGCGTAAAAACGGCCATCTTTACGGGCGCGGTCCGGGAAACGCTCCGCCACATCGGTCACGCGATCAAGATAGTGGTCATGCAGGACGACCAGCTGGTCGTCCTTTGTCATCACCAGATCCTGCTCAAGATAATCGGCCCCCTGCGCGTAGGCCATCGCTTTCGCCGGTAGCGTATGCTCCGGCAGATAGCCGCTTGCGCCGCGATGAGCAATAACGATCTTGTCCGCCGCCAGTGCGGAGCCGGTCATCAGGCCCGCCAGCAGCAGACCGGTCGCTAATTGAGTTAATTTCATGGCAATGCTCCTTATTGACGACGCGCCAGCACGTCCGCGTGGTGACGTTTTTCACCGATCATCACAACAATCAGCAGCAGTACCGCCAGCACGCTGCCGCCGATCATCACCATAAAGCCGCCGTCCCAGCCGAAGAAGTCAACGGTATAGCCCACGATGGCGCTCGCCGCGACCGAACCGCCCAGGTAGCCAAACAGACCGGTAAAGCCTGCCGCCGTACCGGCTGCTTTTTTCGGTGCCAGTTCCAGCGCATGCAGACCGATCAACATAACAGGACCATAAATCAGGAAGCCGATGACGATCATACAGGTCATATCCACGCCCGGGTTACCCGGCGGGTTGAGCCAGTAGACGACGGTGGCAATGGTCACGAGCGTCATAAAGAAGACGCCCGTTGCGCCACGGTTGCCCTTAAATACTTTGTCCGACATCCAGCCGCAAATCAGCGTCCCCGGGATCCCCGCGTATTCGTACAGGAAGTAGGCCCAGGAGGATTTATCCAGCGCGAAATGCTTCACCTCTTTCAGGTAGGTCGGTGACCAGTCGAGGATGCCGTAACGCAGCAGGTAAACAAACACGTTCGCAACCGCGATGTACCACAGCAGTTTGTTCGGCAACACGTACTTCATGAAGATCTGCTTTGCCGTCAGCTCTTCTTCGTGCTTCTCGCTGTAATCATCCGGATAGTCGTTTTTGTACTCCTCAATCGGCGGCAGGCCGCAGGACTGCGGTGTATCACGCATCAGCGCAAAGGCGATAATCGCCACCAGAATGGCGCCAAAGGCAGGCATATAGAGCGCAGCGTGCCAGTCGTTAAACCAGGCCATCCCCAGCAGGAACAGCAGAGGCGGAATGCCGCCACCCACGTTATGCGCGCAGTTCCACACCGACACAATGCCGCCACGCTCCTTTTGCGACCACCAGTGCACCATGGTACGCCCGCATGGCGGCCATCCCATCCCCTGGAACCAGCCGCACAGGAACAGCAGCACAAACATAATGGCGATGCTGGACGTTGCCCATGGCACAAAGCCCATAAACAGCATCACCGCCGCCGCCAGGATCAGACCGGCTGGCAGGAACACGCGCGGATTCGAGCGATCCGACACCGATCCCATGATGAATTTCGAAAAGCCGTAGGCGATGGAGATCCCCGACAGCGCGAACCCGAGATCGCCACGCGAAAAGCCCTGCTCAACCAGATAAGGCATGGCGAGGGCAAAGTTTTTACGCACAAGGTAATACGCCGCATACCCGAAGAAGATCCCCAGGAAAATTTGCCAGCGCAGGCGGCGGTAAAGCGGATCTATTTCTGCCTCAGGCAGACGCGCCCGGTGCGGCGCAGGTTTAAAGATACTGAGCATGACAGCCTCCGTGGCCATGTATTGAATTTACAGGGGTTTAACTGCCCCAAACTCCAGCAAGGCGGGGATGTTAAGAAATCACGGTGATTGTTACTGTGAATCAACGCACAAATTGTTACAGAAATATGACAACATGCGCAAAAAAGCGCATGAAATCACGTTTCACTTTCGAATTTCGCTCGTTTGTGTTCGAAATCAAACAAACCACAGTTTTCATGTGGCTAAATGATAAAAAACGAACACAGAGGGATGACAATGACAATTCACGATCCACGCTACAGCGATGTGATTATCATTGGCGGGGGCGCGACCGGCGCTGGCATCGCACGCGACTGTGCGCTCAGAGGGCTGAGCGTCACGCTCCTGGAGCGCCATGATATTGCGACCGGCGCTACCGGACGCAATCATGGCCTGCTGCACAGCGGCGCCCGCTACGCCGTTACCGACGGCGAATCGGCACGCGAATGTATCGCCGAAAATCAGATCCTGCGACGTATCGCCCGCCACTGTATTGAACCGACCGACGGCCTGTTTATTACGCTTCCCGAAGACGATCTCGCCTTTCAGTCAACTTTCATTACCGCCTGCCAGGCCGCGGGAATTCAGGCGCAAGCCATTGACCCGGCCCTCGCACGCCGCATCGAACCTTCGGTTAATCCGGCACTGACGGGTGCAGTAAAAGTCCCGGACGGCACCGTGGATCCGTTTCGTCTGACGGCGGCCAACATGCTGGACGCCCGCGAGCACAGCGCGCGGATCCTGACCGGCCATCAGGTCACCGGGCTTATCCGTGAGGGGCATCGCATCGTGGGCGTGCGGGTCCTGGATACGCAGTACAACGAACACAGCGAGCTGTATGCCGCCGTGGTGGTCAACGCGGCGGGGATCTGGGGGCAACACATCGCAGAATACGCCGATTTATCTGTGCGCATGTTCCCGGCCAAAGGCTCGCTGCTGATCCTCGACCACCGCATTAATAACCATGTCATCAACCGCTGCCGAAAACCGTCTGACGCAGACATCCTTGTCCCCGGCGATACCATTTCGTTAATTGGGACCACCTCCACCCACGTTGACTACAGCGAGATTGACTACAATCGGGTCACCGCAGAAGAGGTCGACATCCTGCTGCGAGAAGGAGTAAAACTGGCGCCGGTGATGGCCCAGACCCGCATCCTGCGCGCCTACGCGGGTGTGCGTCCGCTTGTCGCCAGCGATAACGACCCGAGCGGACGCAATGTCAGCCGCGGCATTGTGCTGCTTGACCATGCCGCGCGTGACGGGCTGGACGGCTTCATCACCATCACCGGCGGTAAATTGATGACCTACCGCCTGATGGCCGAATGGGCGACGGATGCTGTCTGCCGCAAGCTGGGCAATAGCGAACCGTGCGTGACCGCAGAACAGCCCCTGCCCGGCTCGCGCCAGTCCACCGAGAAAACGCTGCAAAAAATTATCTCCCTGCCTGCCCCCCTGCGTGGTTCGGCTGTCTATCGCCATGGCGACAGAACACCGGTCTGGCTGGGTGAAGGACGGCTGAGCCGCAGTCTGGTATGCGAGTGCGAGGCCGTTACCGCCGGGGAAGTGCAATACGCGGTGGAGAATCTGACGGTGAATAGCCTGCTCGATCTCCGCCGCCGCACCCGCGTCGGGATGGGCACCTGTCAGGGGGAGCTGTGTGCCTGCCGTGCCGCCGGGCTGCTGCAGCGTTTTCATACCACCACCGCCACCCAGTCGCTCGATCAGCTCAGCGATTTTCTGAACGAGCGCTGGAAAGGCATTCAGCCTGTCGCCTGGGGCGATGCCCTGCGTGAAAGCGAATTTACCCGCTGGGTGTACCAGGGGCTTTGCGGTCTTGAGAAGGAGCAACGCGATGAAATTTGATACGGTGATCGTCGGCGGCGGGCTGGCGGGTCTGCTCTGTGGCATCAAACTCACGAAGCAGGGACTGCGCTGCGCCATTATCACCCGGGGCCAGAGCGCCCTGCACTTCTCGTCGGGCTCGCTGGATCTGGTGGACGAAACGTACCGCGAAAAACTGCTGGCAGAGCATCCTTATCACCTGACTGGCGCGCAGCACATTGACCGCTTTGCCCTGGAGACCGAAGCGCTGCTGGCTGATTGCGGCGCACGTATGCAGGGGAGCGCCAGGCAAAATCACGCGCGCGTCACGCCGCTTGGCACCCTGCGTTCCGCCTGGCTCAGCCCGGAGGAGGTGCCCGTTGCCCCGTTCAAGGCCACGCGCGTGCGGGTGGTGGGCATTAGCGGTTTTCTGGATTTTCAGCCCCATCTGGCAGCGGCCTCGCTCAGTCGCCAGGGGGTCAACGCTGAAACGGCAGAGATTGACCTTCCTGAGCTGGATGTCCTGCGCGACAACCCCAGCGAGTTCCGCGCGGTGAATATTGCCCGTTTGCTCGATAACGAAGAGAAATGGCCGCTGCTGTATGAGGCGCTCAAACCGCTTGCAGAGGGATGCGATGCGCTGTTTATGCCCGCCTGCTTTGGCTTACAGGACAACCGGCTGTGGCGCTGGCTGTCCGACCGCCTGCCCTGCTCGCTCGGCCTGCTGCCAACGCTTCCTCCGTCGGTGCCCGGTATTCGCCTGCATACCCAGCTTCAGCGCCAGTTTGTGGCCCAGGGAGGCGTGTGGATGGGGGGTGATGAAGTGAAAAAAATCACCCTGACTGACGGCTCGGTGAGCGAAATCTGGACCCGCAACCACGACGATATTCCGCTTCGTACGCGTTACGCGGTGCTGGCAAGCGGCAGTTTCTTCAGCAACGGTCTGCTGAGCAGTCGGGACGGCATTCGCGAGGCGATTATGGGGCTGGACGTCCGCCAGAGCGCCTCTCGCGCGGACTGGTATCAGAGCGATTTCTTTGCCCCGCAGCCGTGGCAGCAGTTCGGCGTAATCGTGGATAACCAGCTGCATCCGCAACTTTCAGGAAAGTCAGTACCGAATCTCTACGCCATCGGCTCGCTTTTGGGTGGATACGATCCTATCGCCCAGGGCTGCGGCGGCGGCGTCTGCGCCATAACGGCGCTCTATGTGGCAGAGCAGATTTGCCAGCGCACGGAGGCTGAACAATGAACGATACCCGCTTTGAAAGCTGCATCAAATGCACGGTCTGCACCACCGTCTGCCCGGTCAGCGGCGTCAACCCGCGCTATCCCGGTCCGAAACAGGCCGGGCCGGACGGCGAGCGCCTGCGTCTGAAGGACGGCGCGCTGTACGATGACGCGCTGAAATACTGCATCAACTGCAAACGTTGTGAAGTCGCCTGTCCGTCGGATGTGAAAATCGGCGACATTATTCAGCGCGCCCGGGCACGCTATAGCACGCAAAAACCGTCGCTGCGCGATGCCATTCTTAGCCATACCGATCTGATGGGCAGCGTCTCCACGCCATTTGCCCCGCTGGTGAACGCCGCGACCTCGCTGAAACCGGTGCGCCAGCTGCTGGATGCCACGCTTAAGATCGACCATCACCGCAGTTTGCCCAAATATTCCCACGGCACCTTCCGCCGCTGGTACAAATCCGTAGCGGCAGACCAGGCGCGGTATGCCGACCAGGTCGCGTTCTTCCATGGCTGCTACGTGAATTACAACCATCCGCAACTGGGTAAAGATCTGCTGAAAGTGCTGAACGCCATGGGTACAGGCATGCAGTTACTGAACAAGGAGAAATGCTGCGGCGTGCCGCTGATCGCCAACGGGTTTACCGATAAAGCGCGCAAACAGGCCAGAAGCAACGTCTCGTCGCTGCGCGAGGCCATCGTCGATAAAGGCATTCCGGTGCTGGCCACCTCCTCGACCTGTACCTTCACGCTGCGCGACGAGTATCCGCACCTGCTGGACGTGGACAATACCGGCCTGCGCGAACATATCGAGCTGGCAACCCGTTTCCTGTGGCGCAAGCTGGACAGCGGGCAGACGCTACCGCTGAAAAATTTACCCCTGAAAGTGGTCTACCACACGCCGTGCCATATGGAAAAAATGGGCTGGGCGCTTTACACGCTGGAACTGTTGCGGTTAATTCCGGGGCTGGAGCTGACGGTGCTGGATTCGCGCTGCTGCGGCATTGCGGGGACGTACGGCTTTAAGCGTGAAAATTACGAAACATCACAGGCAATTGGCGCGCCGCTGTTCCGCCAGATTGAGGAGAGCGGCGCGGATATCGTGGTGACCGACTGCGAAACCTGCAAATGGCAGATAGAGATGTCCACCAGCAAGCGCTGCGAGCATCCGATCACGTTGCTGGCGAAGGCCCTGGGTTAGGTATCGCCGGGGCCGCCGCCCCGGCAAACCGGTCACTCAACGAACAGCGATTCCACCACGTTGATCCAGCCGTGCTCGCTGGCCACCTCTTTACCTGCCAGCCAGCGACGCAGCATGTTCAGCGCCATCATGGCGCAGACGTCCTGACGCACCGCCAGGCTGTGGCGGGTGATACTCATTTTGACTCTTAAGGCATGCGTCCCTTCCGGCGTAGCCAGCGCAAAGTTGAGATATTCCTCATCCATCCCCCCGACAAACAGCGCCAGCCCGGCAAAATGGTTGACCCGGCGTTCTGACGCCCAGTGCGCCGTCTGCGCCAGCGTCTCCTGCTGGAACGGCACCACCTCGCTGGCCAGCAGCGGAGCATTAACGCGCGACAGTTGCAGCGCCAGCAGGCCGCCGGTGAACTGCTCGCTGAGGGTGACGCTCAGCTGGCGCGACTGCAGATGCTTCGCAATCTGCGCCGGTAGCCCTTCCGTGCCCTCGAAAATCAGACTTTCGCCCGCCACGCGCTGCACTTCCGGCCAGAGCGCCAGCATCGCCGCTTTCTGCGTGGCAGGCCCGGTGAGCTTGAGTTCAATGATCGGCATGGAAGAGCGATAGCCCATGGATACCCCAGGCGGCAGCGGCAGGTGATCGAGGCTCTGCGCCAGATCGCTTTCCGAACGGCCAAAGGTGGTCAGGCGCAGGCAGACTGGCGGTTCAGGCAGGGTAAAACGTTGACGAAGGCGCGGCAGGATCTGCTGTTCGACCATCACTTTAAATTCAGACGGGACACCCGGCGTGAAGAACATCAGGCAGCGGTTCAGTTGAACGGCGAAACCGCAGGCGGTACCCACCGGGTTATCGACCAGTTCGGCGCTGGCCGGGATTTCAGCCTGTTTGCGGTTGCTGGGGGCCATCACGCGGCCACGTTCGGAGAAGAAACGCTCCATGTGGGCCAGCCACTCCTCGTGCAACACCAGCCCTTCGCCTTTGGCGGTCGCGGCAGCCAGCGCGCTGAGATCGTCGCTGGTAGGGCCGAGCCCACCGTTCACAATCAGCACGTCGCAGTGTTCGCTACGCTCGCGCAGAACGGTCACCAGCGACTCAAGACTGTCGCCTACGGTATTGCGGCGCGTTAACGGTAATCCTTGCTCAAAGAAAAGATCGGCAAGCCAGGCAGCATTGGTATCAATAATCTGTCCATGCAGCACTTCGTCGCCGGTGGATAACATCTCCACGTTAATCATTGTGTTCTCCCGCTTATATGGTGAAAACACTATAGCGCAATCACCGGCATGGAGAGGAGAGAAACTGGCGCGACGGACGCCGCGCCGGAGGGGTTAGAAGCCTGCGCTGACGCCCACATACGGGCCGTCAGCCAGCGCGTTGTCGCGGTTGCCGTCTTTGCCCGCCAGATTCAGATAACGATAACCCGCTTCAATGGTAATTGGGCGCATGATGGTCCAGCGCGCACCCGCGTTGGCTTCTTCATAGCTGTCGATACCGCTGGAGAGGGAGTCCGGCGAGTAGTAGTACTCACCAAACAGGCCGAAGCTGTCGCCAATTTTCCACTGCAGACCGCCGCCCACCGCTGCCGCATACCCTTCGTCGCCGTCGTTCGGGTTGGTGTAGATACCTTTACCGCCGACGGTGGCCAGGAACGGGCCAAGAGGAATATTCAGACCCAGGCCGAGGCTTGCCGCATCGCCATCGTCGTCGTTATGCGTCCAGCCGCCGGTCATCGCCAGACCGGCGGTCTCGGTACCCAGGCCAAAGCCCAGGTGGGTATAATCCTGACCCGCAGAGCCGTTAAAGCTGATGGCGTTAGCTGCCGCCGAAACGAATATCAGGCCTAAGCCCATCAATGCCACTTTTTTCATTATCGTGTTCCCGCGCAATTTATAGAAAAGTCCCAAAAAAACCGCGAGATTTTAACCTGAGACGCCTGGCGATCAAGCACTCTGCGTGCGGCGGGCAAGTAGATTGTAACGATTTGAAACGCGCGGTTTTTTTACGTCAGCAACAGAAAGCGCATTTTTACGCTCAGCCCTCCCAGTGCCTCACTGCGGGAAAGCTGCAGGTGGCTTCGGTGAAGCCGGGCGATATCGCTCGCCAGCGCCAGCCCGATACCCGATCCGCTGGCGTCCCCGACGTTGTCCAGCCGATGGAAAGGCAGTACTGCCTGATGAATCTGGCTGTCTTCGATGCCGGGCCCGCTATCCTCCACGCTGAGCTCAACGCCGCCCGCGTCTGTGTGCAGGAACACGGTGACGATGCCTCCTGCCGGGGTGTACTTGATCGCGTTCTCAAGCAGGTTGGCGCACAGCTCCCCCAGCAGCACCTCATCACCGTCTATCAAGACGGGTTGCTGAATGCCGTCATAACCCAAATCGATCGCCTTGCTGCGCGCCTGCGTCAGTCTGGAGAAACAGCAGTTCTGCACCACCTGAACCAGGTCCACCGGCGCAAACTGGCGATCCCCCTGCTCTTTGCGCCTCACCGTGGAGAGTTGCAGCAGCCGTTCGGTGAGGACGATGGTGTTATCCAGCGTCACGTTCATGGCGCGTAAACTCTCCTGCCACAGGGCCGGATCGTTTCGCGTCAGGGCAACGGAAACCTGGGTTTTGAGCACCGCCAGCGGCGTTTTGAGCTGATGAGACGCATCGGCGTTGAAGCGCTCCTGGCGGGAAAGCACGCCGCGTAATCTGTCGATATAACGGTTAAAAGCCACGATCAGCAGCCGCGTTTCCGACCAGGGCAGCAGCTCCGGCAGCGGGGCCAGCAGCCCAGGCTCACGGCGCACCATCAGCGAGGAGAGCTGACGCATCGGGCGCAGCACGCGGCGCAGCAGCCAGGCGGTTAAGACCAACGTCAGCAGCACCAGCAGCCCCTGCGAAACGAGCGATGAAAACAGAAGCTGAGTGGCGAGATAGCGCCGCGACTGCAAGGTTTCGGCGACGTAGATCTCCGCCATACCGGAAACATTGTCTTCGTTAATTGGCTGGAGCAGCTTCGCCACGCGGATCGCCTGGCCGCGATACTCGGTATGATAAAACCAGGCCAGCGCGGGATAGTGCGTGGTGCGCGACGTGGAGGGGGGCATGTTCGGCAGATCGTCATAGCCGGAGATCACCCGCCCCTCCGGGTCAACCACCTTGTAATAGAGACGATCGTTCATGTTCAGCTCAAAGCTGTCGAGCACCACCCAGGGAACATCAACCAGCAGCTTGCCGTTGTGCACCTCCAGCCGCTCAGAGACGGTACGCGCCGAAGATAACAGCGTGCGGTCGTACGCCTGGGTCGCCGCCTGCAGGGCGCTGACGTAACTGTTAAAAGCCGATAATCCCCACAGCAACAGCAGCGGCAGGCCGAGAAAAAGCAGCAGTTGCAGATAAAGCGACTGAGGCTTAACCCACTTCATCGCCGCACTCCAGCACATAGCCCAGTCCGCGCAGGGTGGTGATCCGCACGCCGCTGCCGCTCAGCTTTTTGCGCAGGCGATGAATGTAAAGATCGAGACTCTCCGGGCTGACGTCGTCGTTCAGGCTAAACACCTGATCGAACAACTGCTGCCGGGAAACGGGGCGGGTGCGACGATGCATCAGCACCTTCAGCAGCGACAGTTCGCGCGGGGTGAGCGAGAGCGGCTCGTCGCGCAGCAGGAAAAAACCGTCGTCGTCATACTCCAGCTCCCCAAGGCGCTGGCGTTCCTGGGTTCTCCCCTCGCTTCTGCGCAGCAGGGCGCGAAGCCTGGCGTCCAGCTCCTCCAGCTCAAACGGTTTTGGCAGATAATCATCCGCCCCGGCGTTCAGGCCTTTCACCCGATCCGCCACGTTGCTGCGTGCGGTGAGAAACAGCACCGGCAAGGTCTGGCCGCGTTTACGTAAACGGTGCACCACCTCCAGGCCGTCAAAACCGGGCATACCGATGTCCAGTATCGCCACCGCGTAATTTTCCCCCTGCAGCAGATGATCGGCCGCGCGCCCGTCAGAAACGCAGTCTACGGCAAAGCCTTCCTGCACCAGCGCTTTCTCCAGCCAGTGAGCCAGCTCACGATTATCTTCCGCCAGTAAGAGACGCATATCACATCCTGTAAAGTTGGTGTCGCGTTGAAAGGGAAATGAAAGGTTATTGTTTTAACAATCACGCAACGGAACCGCTACAAGGTGGTTCACATAATCAGAAAAAAACCAGTACCCGTACCCCCGGATCGCCGGCGTGAGGATAAACGATGAAAAAACAATTACTTTCAACGATTGCTGCAAGCGTTTTAATGTTGAGTGCCTCTGTTGTCCAGGCGCAGGACGCCCCGTCCCGCACCGAATGTATCGCTCCGGCCAAACCGGGCGGCGGTTTCGATCTCACCTGCAAGTTGATTCAGGTCAGCCTGCTGGAGACGAAGGCCATTGAAAAACCGATGCGCGTGACCTACATGCCAGGCGGCGTGGGCGCGGTGGCCTATAACGCGATTGTCGCGCAACGTCCGGCGGAAGCCGGCACAGTGGTGGCCTTCTCCGGCGGCTCGCTGCTTAACCTCTCCCAGGGCAAGTTTGGCCGCTACGGCGTGGATGACGTGCGCTGGCTGGCCACCGTCGGTACCGACTACGGCATGATTGCCGTGCGAGCAGATTCCCCGTGGAAATCCCTGAAGGATTTGCTCACCGCCATGGAAAAAGACCCCAACAGCGTGGTGATTGGTGCAGGCGCCTCCATCGGCAGCCAGGACTGGATGAAAGCCGCCCTGCTGGCGCAGCAGGCGAAAGTGGATCCGCACAAAATGCGTTACGTGGCGTTTGAGGGCGGCGGTGAACCGGTGACGGCGCTGATGGGCAACCACGTGCAGGCAGTTTCCGGTGACCTTAGTGAAATGGTGCCCTACCTGAACGGCGATAAAATCCGCGTGCTGGCGGTCTTCTCCGAAAACCGTCTGCCGGGACAGCTGGCAAACGTGCCGACTGCAAAAGAACAGGGTTATGACCTCGTCTGGCCGATTATCCGCGGCTTCTTTGTCGGGCCAAAAGTGACCGATGCCGAATACCAGTGGTGGGTCGACACCTTTAACAAATTGCAGCAGACAGACGAATTTAAAAAGCAGCGCGATCTGCGCGGGCTGTTTGAGTTCAACCTGAACGGCAAGCAGCTGGACGAGTATGTCAAAAAACAGGTGAATGACTACCGCGAGAAAGCAAAAGCGTTTGGCCTGGCCAAATAACCGGAGGCGCTATGAGCGATCGCATTTTTGCCGGGATCTGGTTGTTGCTCTGCATTGGCGGGATGTTCGTCGCCTGGCAGATCCACAGCGAATACAGCTATGAACCCGTGGGGCCCCGCCCCTTTCCAATGGGCATTGTCGGCCTGATGCTGCTTTGCTCGGTGGCCATGCTGTTACGCCACCCGGATACCGTAGAGTGGCCGCCTAAGCGCATTTTGCAGCGGCTGCTGGTGATGGTCATTGTGCTGCTGATGTATGCCTGGGGCTTTGAATGGCTCGGCTTCCCGGTAGCGACCGCCATCCTGACGATGGTCATCGGCACGCTGTTTAACGCCAGCCTGCCTGCGGCGGGGATCTCGGGCGTGGTGATGGGCATTTTCCTGTGGTACGCCTTTGACCGCCTGCTGGATGTGACGTTGCCGCTTGGCGCCTGGCTTAATTAACGGAGCACGCTATGGATACCTGGATTTACCTCTCACAGGGGTTCGCTGTGGCGATGACCCCGGAAAACCTGGTGATCGCCCTGATCGGCTGCTTCGTCGGGACGATCGTCGGTCTGTTGCCTGGGCTTGGGCCCATCAACGGGGTCGCTATTTTGCTCCCGCTGGCGTTTGCCCTGCATCTGCCTGCGGAATCAGCGCTGATCCTGCTGGCGACGGTCTACATCGGCTGTGAATATGGCGGCCGAATCTCGTCAATACTGCTCAACGTGCCCGGGGATGCGGCGGCCATTATGACCGCGCTGGATGGTTACCCGATGGCGCGGCAGGGGCGCGGCGGCGTGGCGCTGTCTATTTCCGCCGTCAGTTCGTTCTTTGGCTCGCTGATTGCCATTGGCGGCATCATTCTGTTTGCGCCTGCGCTGGCCCAGTGGTCGCTGGCGTTTGGTCCGGCAGAGTATTTTGCCCTGATGGTCTTCGCCATTGCCTGTCTCGGCAGCATGATGGCACAAAACCCACTGAAATCGTTTTTGTCTGCGCTGATTGGCTTAGGGTTAGCCACCGTCGGCGTGGATGCCAACACCGGGGTCTATCGCTTTACCTTCGACAGCGTTCACCTGTCCGACGGCGTGCAGTTTATCGTGGTCGTGATTGGTCTGTTCTCTGTCTCTGAGATCTTACTGATGCTGGAACATACCAGCAGCGGGCAGACGCTGGTGCGTAAAACTGGCCGGATGCTCTTTAACGCCAAAGAGGGGGTGCAGTGTATCGGTACCACGCTGCGTTCAGCGGTCATTGGCTTCTTTGTTGGCATTCTGCCGGGCGCCGGGGCGACCATCGCCAGCGCCATCACCTACATGACGGAGAAAAAACTCAGCGGCAACAGCGACAGCTTTGGTAAAGGCGATATTCGCGGCGTCGCCGCACCCGAGGCGGCTAACAATGCCTCGGCCTGTGGCTCGTTTATTCCCATGCTGACGCTCGGCGTGCCCGGCTCCGGTACCACGGCGGTGATGATGGGGGCGCTGACGCTCTATAACATCACGCCAGGACCGGCGATGTTCACCGAACAGCCGGATATCGTCTGGGGGCTGATTGCGGCACTGCTGATTGCCAACGTGATGTTGCTGGTCATGAACATTCCGCTGATTGGCCTGTTCACCCGTATGCTGACCATTCCGCTGTGGTTCCTGGTACCCGCAATCGCAGCCGTCTCGGCGGTGGGGGTGTATGCGGTACACAGCACCACCTTCGACCTGATTCTGATGGTGGTGCTGGGGGTGTTCGGCTACATCTTGCGTAAAATGCACTTCCCGATGTCGCCGTTGATTCTGGGCTTTGTGCTGGGTGAGATGCTGGAGCAGAACCTGCGCCGCGCCCTGTCCATCAGCAATGGCGATGTCGCCATTCTGTGGGACAGCAATGTGGCGAAGATCCTGCTGGTGCTGGCTATTGTGGTGGTGGTCGTGCCGCCGGTGCTGCGCCTGCTGCGTCGTCAGCGTAAGCCGCAGCCCGATGTCGGCTAATTAACCAGACAGCTGGGCATTCACCCACTGTTTTAACGCCTGGCGGGAGATCTTAATCCCGCCATTTTTTAACTCCGCAGGCAGTACCAGCCAGTGGACGGGCTGTTCAAATCGTGCCAGTTTGCCCTGTACCCATTCCGGCAAGCGGGTGATATCCGTTCCCGGTTCACACTCCACCACCGCTACCGGACGCTGACCGAATTCGGCGTCATTCAGCGGAACAATGAAGACCTGGCTGATGTGCGGATGGGTCGCGATAATCCGCTCAAGACTCTCCGGCTGAATGCCCTCGCCTCCGCTGAAAAAGAGGTTATCCATCCGACCGAGGATCGTCAGGCGACCGTCATGCAGTTCGCCGCGATCGCGGGTGGCAAACCAGCCCTCTGAATTCGTGAGCGGCAGCAACGCGCCGTCGCGCCAGTAGCCTGAGGCCATGCTTTGCGCCTTGATCCACACTTCACCGTTAACGACCTGAACCTCCCTGCCCGGCAATGCGCTGCCCACGTCCGGCTCACCGTCAGCCTCTTTCGCGCAGACGGTAGAGGCAAACTCCGTCAGGCCATAGCCACAAAACGTAGAAATACCCTGCGCGCGCGCCTGTTGCGTCAACTCAACGGGGATGGCGGCCCCGCCCAGCAGTACCGCTTTCAGCGCGATCCGCTGGTGGGTATTGAGCAGACGCCAGAGCTGGGTTGGCACCAGCGAGGCATGCGTACACCCCTGCAAGGCCTGCTCCAGCGGCTGCTTCTCGCGTACGGTTAAGCGCGCGCCAGCCTGCAGCCAGCGCCATAAAATCCCCTGCCCGGAGACATGAAACAGCGGCAGCGAAAGCAGCCAGTCGTCATCGTCGCCGTAGGGCATCAGCGCGAGGACGCCCTCAGCGCTTGCAAGATGCGCCCCGCAGGTATGAACGGCCGCTTTCGGCAGCCCGGTGGAGCCGGAGGTGAGCGTCATCGAGGCCAGCCGCTCAGGCTGCCATGCCACGCGGTATTCGCCGGACGGAGCATGCACGCTAAGCGCGGCGAGCCCGTCATAGTGACCGTCCAGCACCAGCACAAAACGCAGCGTCATCTGAGGAAGTAATACCTCCAGCAGGGGATGCGGGAGCTGGGGATTAACCGGAAGAATTCGCGCGCCGCACTGGAGCAGCGCCAGCCATGCCAGCAGGGTCTGCGGGTGATTATGGGCGAGCAGCAGCACGCCGTCACCCGCCTCCACGCCCTGCTGATGAAACCCTGCAGCCAGATTGTCGATGCGGGTGCAGAGCTGTTGCCAGCTCAGCACCTCGTCGTTTAGACGCAGAGCCGGTGTATCAGCACGCTGCTCGCGCCAGTGCCGCCACGGCCAGTCGCTAAAACTCATTGCAACGGCTCCAGCGCCTCAACGCCCGCGCACGGCAGCGCGCTCCCCGGCCACGGGCGAATGAGCTGGGTTTGCATCAGGTTTAACGTATCCAGCCCCGGGATGGTGTCGGGCGTTAACCAGGCGGCAATGCGCGCCAGCTGCGTCAGCCCAAGGCTGGATTCGATGGAGGAGCTGATCACCGCCGTCAGCCCTGCCTCATGCGCTGCCGCCACCTGTTCGCGCACCTTCGCCAGACTGCCCGTTAGCGTCGGTTTTATGACCACGGCGCTGACGCCTGGCTCGGCGCTAAAGGCAAAGTCCGCCTCGCGCAGGCTTTCATCCCAGGCGATGGCAATGCCGGTTTCTCGGGCAAAAGCGCGTGAATCCTCACGGGTTTTACACGGCTCTTCCAGAAAAGCGATGCGGCTGCGGTACGCCGGGTTGACGTACTTCGCGAACTGCTGCGCCTTAAGCGGCGTCCAGGCGCGGTTGGCATCCAGACGCAGGCGCAGATCGGGGATCGCCTCCAGCAAGAGGTTAGCGACCATGCCGTCGCGTACCGCTTCGTAAAGACCGACTTTGATTTTCGCCACTTTCTCGCCGGGCATTGCGATGAGCAAGGCAAACAGCTCGTCCGGATCGCCCGTGCAGAGCGGCGCGGCACGGTAATCGGCCTCATCAGGCAGGCTGCCGTCGAGCTCCGCGAGCGCGCAGCTGATGCCAAATGCGGCGGAAGGGAGATCGGGCAGCGGCGGATTCAGGCCTGTACGCCATTCCTCTACCCATGCCATCAGCGCAGCCTGCGCCTCCTCCAGCGACTCCAGGCTAAAGCCCGGCAGAGGCGAAATCTCGCCCCAGCCCTGCCCTTCACCCTGCTGCAATTGCACGAAGAAGCCATCACGGGTTTTTAACCGCCGTTCACGCAGCACCACGCCCGCGTCCATCGGTATCTGCCAGCGGTAAACCTGCGCGCGACGCATTACGGGTTCCGTTTGTATTTACTGAAGTCTGGCTGGCGTTTTTCGTTAAACGCGTTGCGTCCTTCCTGACCCTCTTCGGTCATGTAGAACAGCATAGTGGCGTTACCCGCCAGCTCCTGCAGCCCCGCCTGACCGTCACAGTCAGCGTTCAGGGCCGCTTTCAGGCAGCGCAGCGCCATTGGGCTGTTCTGCAGCATTTCGCGACACCAGCGAACGGTCTCTTTTTCGAGATCGGCAATCGGCACCACGGTGTTAACCAGGCCCATATCCAGCGCTTCCTGGGCGTTGTACTGACGGCACAGGAACCAGATTTCGCGGGCTTTTTTCTGACCGACAATGCGCGCCATGTAAGAAGCCCCCCAGCCGCCGTCAAAAGAGCCGACTTTCGGGCCCGTCTGACCGAAGATGGCGTTCTCTGCGGCAATGGTCAGATCGCACATCATGTGCAGCACGTGGCCGCCGCCGATGGAGTAGCCTGCCACCATGGCCACCACGGGTTTTGGGCAGGTACGGATTTGACGCTGGAAATCAAGCACGTTCAGGTGATGGGTACCCGCATCGTCCTGGTATCCGCCGTAGTCACCGCGTACTTTCTGATCGCCACCGGAGCAGAACGCTTTTTCGCCTTCCCCGGTCAGGACGATAACGCCGATGTTGTCGTCATAGCGCGCATCCGCCAGGGCCTGAATCATCTCTTTTACGGTCAGGGGACGGAAGGCGTTACGCACCTGCGGACGATTAATGGTGATTTTGGCGATACCGTCAGCCGATTTGTGGTAACGAATGTCGGTGTAACCTTCGGAGCAGTCTTGCCATTCAACCGGTGCATAGAGCATGTTTTCATCAGGATAGATCATAGAGTGTCCTTTATTCGACGACGCAGTATCTGAGCCAGACTCGCGCTAACCGCCCCGGGATTTTCCCGGTGGGCGTTGTGTCCGGCGTTTGGAATGACATGGCGAACAGCGTTCAGTTCAGCGGCCAGGGCCGCGAACTTCTCGTCACGTTCGCCATAGAGATAATCAAAAGGGAAATTTCGCGCGCTGAGGGCGGCACGCAGGTCTGGTTGCACGGCGAGCGAGGTTGCCTCAAGCATCATCGCCAGGTTTGTGCCCGCGTTGCGACAGCGCAGGGCGATGAGCGCCCTGCGCTGGCTGTCCGTCAGGGAGGCAAAGACAGGCTGTTGATACCAGTCGGCAAAGACGTTTGAGAGGGGCTGCGTGCGAAAACGCTGCGCCCACAGATGGTCGGATGCTGCTCTTGCCTCTCGTGCTGCGACCCCCTTCAGGCCCGGATGTCCGCCTTCCACCATGATGCCGCAAAGCCCCGCAGGATCCTGGCAGGCATGAAACATCGCAATGCGGCCGCCAAGGGAGTACCCCACCAGCCAGTAGTTAAGTATGTTGTAACTAACAAGGGTTCGGGTAAGCACGTCACTCATCTCTTCGAACCCCGTGACGGCCATACTGGCGGACCGGCCATGCCCCGGCAGGTCGAGATAAAGCCGGGGATAATCGCTGAGCGCCTCGCCGACCGTCTGCCACTCGCGGCAATCGCCAGAAAATCCATGCAAAAAGACCAGCCAGGGGTAACCTGGCTTACCGGCCTGTTGCGCGCCTGCGAGGATCACAGGTGGCTCACCTGCGCCAGCAGACTTTGCAGCTTCTGCGCACCGTCAGCCTCGTTGACGACCAGTTCAATCAGCGTTGCACCGGGCTGTCGCCAGGCGCTGCTCAGGACTGCATCCAGCGCTTCCCAGTTTTCCGGGCGGTGGTATTTCAGGTTAAACATCGCTGCGGCATGTTCAAACTGCACGTTCTGCGGCATCAGATAGAAGCGCTCGCGTTCGCTCTGCGGTGTCGGCAGCAGGGAGAAGATCTGCCCGCCGTTATTGTTGACCACAATCAGCACAAACGGCGCCGACACCTGCCGCAGCAGCGCCAGCGCATTGAGATCGTACAGCGCCGAAAGATCGCCCACGATCGCCAGCGTGGATTTCGCGCTGGCTCGCTGCACACCCGCCGCCGTGGAGATCAGCCCGTCAATGCCGCTGGCTCCCCGGTTACTGTAGACCGGATAGCCCGCAGGCAGTTTTGAGAACGCATCAATCAGACGCACCACCAGGCTGTTGCCGACAAACAGTTGCCCCTGCTCCGGCAGATACCGGTAAATACGGTGCGCCAGCTCCGCTTCACCAAACTCTTCGCATTTTGCACGGGTCAACTCCCACGCCTGACGCGACAGCGCCGGGATCTCAACGGCCCACGGGGCGCGCTTTTCCGCCGGGTGGAGCGCCAGCCAGGCGTCAATGTCGCTCACCAGACGACGACCGCGATGGTGCGCCGGATCGAGCCGCCCTTCCAGCGGATCCACCAGCCAGTACTCTTCCGGGCTACAGGTTGCCTGCCACTGCAGTAACCGTTTGCCGGTCAAGCTTGCGCCCAGCTGAACCACAATCTGCGCCTGCGCCAGTTCAGTCACCGCTTTCGCATTCCCGAGCCAGAGATCGGCACACGGCAGCGGCTGTCCGGTCTGGGACAGCACGTCGCCAATCAGCGGCCAGCCAAGGGTGTGTGCCCATTCGGCCACCTGCCTGCCTTCGGCGGCGCTCATGCGCCCGGCAATAACCACGCCGCGTTTTTGTCGCCAGAAGAACCAGTCACGTTGCTTTGCGCTCTCAAGGTGTGTCTGCTCGCGCAGCCACGGCTTTTCGCTCTCCCACCAGTCGCCAAGCTGCTGCTGCCAGGCAAGACCGGTGTCGTCCATTTCGCCGTACAACGGCTCGGCAAACGGACAGTTAATATGTAACGCCCCGCTGCGCAACGTCTCCATGGCGTGATCGACGGTCGAGACCAGCCAGCTTGCGGGAATGTCCTGCGTGGGTCGGGGTAACGAAACCGTCTGCGAAGGATGCGAGGCAAAGAGGCCCGGCTGACGAATAGCCTGGTTCGCTCCGCAGTCAATAAGCTCGGGCGGGCGATCGGCCGTCAGCAGAACCAGTTTCTCACCGGTCAGCCCGGCTTCGATAAGGGCCGGATAGAGGTTTGCCACGGCAGTACCGGAGGTGACGATCACCGCCACCGGTTCCTTGCTGACCTTTGCCAGCCCCAGAGCCAGGTGGCCCAGGCCGCGCTCGTCAAAATGGGTGTGGTGAATAAATGCCCGGTTCTCTGCTGCCGCCAGCGTCAGCGGTGTGGAGCGTGAGCCCGGCGCAATACACACATGCCTGACGCCATGGCGAGTCAGGGCTTCAAGGATCACCGTCGCCCAGCGTCGGTTAAAAGAACTTACTGACATGAGATTGTCCGGTATCAAGAATGCGACACAGTATAAATAATAGAAAAAAATAGAATTTTGATATGAATCGGGATTGCGCGAATCAGTACTAATCCTTCAGGAGCAGAGAGCGCAAGCCTGCGGCTTTATTTTCGATCTCCTGCCACTCCTGTTCCGGATCGGAACCGCTGACGATCCCCGCCCCGGCGTAAAGACGGACGGTGGCGTCATGGACGCGCGCCGAGCGCAGGGCCACGCAGAACTCGCTTTGTTCTGGCGACAGATATCCGGCGGATCCGGCATACCATTCCCGGTCGAAAGGTTCAACGCGGTGTATGAATTCGCGTGCTGGCTGGCGCGGTAACCCGGCAACCGCAGCCGTCGGCTGCAGCACATGCAGACATTGCTCATCATCCGCATGCTTGAGCTCGGTCCAGATGCAGCGGCGAAGATGCTGCACTTTGCGCAACCGCATAACCTGTGCTGGCAGGACCTCCAGCGTCCGGGTATGGTGCTGCAGCCGCTGGCAGATATCCTCTACCACCAGCATGTTTTCACGCTGGTTTTTATCATCGTTCATCAGCCAGTCGCCCAGAAGGCGGGCCTGCTTGTCATCGGGATGGCTGGCGACGGTACCGGCCAGCGCTTCGGTACGCAGCAGGTTGCCGCGCCGCCGCCACAGCCGTTCAGGTGTGGAGCCAAGAAACGCGTTGCTGGCATCGAAAACCATGCAGAAATGATAGCAGTTCAGATTCAGGGCACGGCTGGCCGCCATCAGCGCCACGGCATTCACCGGCTGACTGCACTGCAGATCGGTTGCCCGGGCGAGCACCACCTTTTCGACTTCGCCGCGCGCAATGGTCTCTGTCGCCTGACGGATAAGGCGCAGCCATTCCGGTTTTTGCGGCTGATGGGTCTCCTGCACTACCTGGGCGGAGAGCGGGCGGATTGGGCGGGCATCGCGAAGCTGCTGTAAGAACGCCAGCGCCGCGTCGGCATCCTCCTGAAGGGAACCGTCACTCCACAGCTGCAGACGCAACGTGGCGGTCCCGGCAGAACGTCGCCACAGCAGGCGGGGTAAAAAGAGACTGCCCTGCTCCGGGGTGAAGGCATTCAGGCCGCAGATCCGCGTGTCGTTCGCTACAGGCTGTTGCTGTAAAAACTGCGAAGCCTGAGCCAGGGAGGAAAAATGGATGACGGCGCCCAGCGCAGCCAGCTCTTCATCACCGTTACGCTGCTGCCAGTAAAACTGGGGAAAGAGGCACTGAGCACCAAGCCAGGCGAGAGGGTCGAAAGCGTCGTTTAACGGGAAAGAGACGTCAACGTGACGTAAGCCGGGTGTAGCGGGTAACGCTTGCGCAAGCTGAGTACGCAGACGTTCCAGCGCGTTGGAAATCGAATGCACGCGAACCTCTCCCTGTAAAAACGCTTAGTATACGGGGTACCATCAGAAATATCAGTACCCACGTATAGGGAGGGGTTAAGCGTCCGATTCAGGGGTTAACGACGGGCCAGAAGCAGCCCCAGCACCAGACCGACCGCCGCACCGACACCAATCCCTTGCCACGGTTTTTCATGGACGTAATCATCGGCGCGATACACCGCTTTTTTTGCGCGGTAGTAGTAATTGTCGGACGCATGGCTGACGCGGGTTTTGACATCATGTAGCGCCTGTTCGGCACGTGCCTTGAGTTCGATATATTTCTGATCGGCAGGGTCGCCGGACGAACGTAACACCTCTTCCAGCGTTTCGCTCAGTAACGTCAGGTCGTCATCGACACGGGTATCCCAGGATTGAAATGACATATTTTTCTCCATGTTAGTACACCAGTCCGCTAACTATAGCCAACGACCTGCCATTACGCCTGTTTCACTTCCCGCGCCATACCGATATGAGGAATGCCGTCTTCGTCGTACACGTCCGTGACCGGCATAAAGCCAAAGTGGCCGTAGAAAGACTGAAGGTGCGCCTGTGCGCCAAGGTATAACACCTTGTCTGGCCACTGTTTTTGGCATGCCTCCAGCGTTTTTTCCATCAGCTGATAGCCCAGTTTTTTCACCGCGCGCCTTGCCGCTAATAATGACGCGACCAATAACGACAGGCTCAAAATCGTCCCCGCTTTTCAGAATCCTCGCATACGCCACCAGCTCGTTATCCCTCCAGCCGAGAATATGACGGTTCTCGCCCACCAGATCATCGCCATCGATGTCCTGATACGGGCAGGTTTGTTCCACAACAAACACTTCGCAGCGCAGTTTGAGCAGGGCGTACAGTGTCTGAACGGTGAGTTCACTATGGTGTAAATCTTGCCACTGGATCATGTCGGTCTCCTTCCTGGGTTCATCACGTTATACTAAACCCTCCCCCATTCGGCAAAGGGCTGATTGCGTTATGGAACTGATTTTTCTGGGTACGTCCGCTGGCGTGCCAACACGCACACGAAACGTGACCGCGATCCTGCTGGATCTGCAGCACCCAACCCGTGGCGGACTGTGGCTGTTTGACTGTGGCGAAGGAACGCAGCATCAGTTGTTACACACCGCTTATCATCCCGGTAAGCTGGATAAGATCTTTATCACCCATCTGCATGGCGATCACCTGTTTGGCCTGCCGGGCCTGCTGTGCAGCCGTTCGATGGCGGGTAATGCCAACCCGCTGACGATTTACGGGCCGGCGGGTACTGGTGAGTTTGTTGAAACCACGCTGCGCCTGAGCGGGTCGTGGACAGATTATCCGCTGGAGGTGATTGAGATAACCGAGGGGCTGGTTTTGGATGACGGGGACTATACCGTCACCGCCCGGCCGCTCAACCATCCGGTTGAGTGCTATGGCTACCGCATCGAAGCGCATGATAAGCCCGGCGCGCTCGACGCCGCTGCGCTGGTTGCCGATGGTGTGAAGCCCGGACCGCTTTTCCAGCGACTGAAACAGGGCGATACCGTCACGCTTGAGGACGGCCGCACGATTAATGGCCAGGACTATCTCGCCCCACCGCAGCCGGGGAAAAAACTGGCGATTTTTGGCGATACCGCGCCCTGCCCTGCGGCCCTGCAACTGGCGCGAGAGGTGGATGTGATGGTGCACGAAGCCACGCTTGAAACGGCGATGGAAGAGAAAGCCAACAGCCGGGGTCACAGCTCAACACGTCAGGCGGCGGCGCTTGCCCGTGAAGCGAACGTCGGAAGATTGATTGTCACCCATGTCAGCTCGCGCTATGACGCCCGCGGCTGTGAAAAACTGCTGGCAGAGTGCCGCGACGTGTTCCCGGCGTGTGAGCTGGCCAACGATTTCACTAAGGTCAGCGTTTAGTCCTTCATTTTTCTCTCAGGATGCCGATAACGATTAAAAGGGCAGCATTTCACTTGAGGGTAGAATGGATAATTTCCAGAAAGATATTGATGACAGGGCAAATCTCACCCTGTCGAATCGTTTTGAGCTGTTGCTGTTCCGTCTGGGCACGTCTCTGAATGAAAATAAATCCGAACTGTTTGGCATTAACGTCTTTAAGCTGCGTGAAATTGTGCCGATGCCGGAATTCACCAAACCCGCAGGGATGAAGTCCCCGCTGATGGGGATGGTGAATATCCGCGATCAGGTGATCCCGGTGATCGACCTGGCCGCGGTGGCGGGCTGTAAGCCGACGACGGGGCTCAACATCCTGCTGATCACCGAATATGCCCGCAGCGTGCAGGCGTTTGCGGTGGAATCGGTTGAGAACATCATGCGCCTCGACTGGAAGCAGGTCCACGCGGCGGAAACCGCCGTCAGCGGACGTTACATCACCAGTATCGCCTGTCTGGACGAAAAGACCGATACCAACGAGCTGGCGATGGTGCTGGACGTTGAGCAGATCCTGTATGACATCACGCCGGCCAACCACGATCTGCACGCCACGAATCTGCAGACCACTAAGTTCCACATCAAGCCTGGCGCTGTGGCGATTGTGGCGGAAGATTCCAAAGTTGCGCGCTCCATGCTGGAGAAGGGTCTGCAGGCTATGGAGATCCCGGCGCAGCTGCATATCACCGGTAAAGACGCATGGGAGAAAATTGGCGTGCTGGCCGCGCAGGCGCAGGCTGAAGGGGTGCCGATCACCGATAAAATTGCCCTGGTGCTGACCGACCTCGAAATGCCAGAGATGGACGGTTTCACGCTGACGCGCAAAATCAAAACCGATCCGCTGCTGAAAGATATTCCTGTTGTGATCCACTCTTCGCTTTCGGGCAACGCCAACGAAGATCATATTCGTAAAGTGAAGGCCGACGGCTACGTGGCGAAGTTTGAGCTGAACGAGCTGTCGTCGGTGATTGAAGAGGTGCTGGACCGTTCGATGAAGAAGATTGACGGGCCGTTGATTAGCAGGAAACAGCTGGCTTAAGTCTGGTGCGGGCTGGAGCCCTCACCCCGCCCCTCTCCCACAGGGAGAGGGCGAAAACCATAAAAAAACCCGCCGAGGCGGGTTTTTTGCTTTTACATCAGCGGCATTGCTCGCTGCACGATATCAATCAGCGGCTGCGGATAGATACCGAAGATCAGCACCAGCAGCGCGGAGATCAGCACCACAATACCACCTGCGCTGTACTGCCAGTTGCCTGGTGCGTCACGGTTGAGCTGTTGAGGCGCGCTCAGGTACAGGCTCACGGCCACACGCAGATAGTAGTACAGACCGATTGCCGAGCCGATAACCACGCCCGCAGTCAGCCACCACAGGTGCGCCTGCACACCGACAGCCAGCACGTAGAACTTACCGATGAAGCCCAGCGTCATTGGGATACCCGCCAGAGAGAGCATCATCACAGTCATCACCGCAGACAGGATCGGACGGTGCCAGAACAGGCCACGGTAGGAGAACAGTGAATCTGCATCCGGGCCACGGTACGGGCTGGACATCAGGCTCACCACGCCGAACGCGCCGAGGCTGCTGAACAGGTAACCGGCCAGGTAAACGCCTACGGTTTCCATCGACATCTCACCGCTCTGCAGCGCAATCAGTGCCACCAGCAGGTAGCCCAGATGAGAGATGGAGGAGTAACCCAGCAGACGTTTAATGTTGGTCTGGCTCAGCGCCATCAGGTTACCGAAGATGATGGAGACGAACGCGATAATCCCCAGCACCGTGCGAACTGCTTCGCTGTCACCTACCGGTGCGTACAGGAACAGGCGCATGACCACACCGAAGATAGCGATTTTGCTCGCCGTCGCCAGGAAGGTAGAAACCGGCGCCGGTGCGCCCTGGTAAACGTCCGGGGTCCACAGGTGGAACGGAACCAGAGAGAGTTTAAAGCCGAGGCCAACAATCATCATGCCCAGACCCGCCAGCAGCAGCGGCTCGTGCAGCATGCCGTCGCCGAGGCTCTTGCCAAGCGCCATGAACGAAAGGTTACCGGTCTGCGCGTACAGCAGCGCAATACCAAACAACAGGAAGGACGAGGCAGCAGCAGACAGGATGGTGTACTTGATGCTCGCTTCCAGAGAACGCTTCTGACGGAAGGCGTAACCAATCAGGCCGAACAGCGGCAGAGAGATAAGCTCAATGCCGAGGAACAGCGCAGCCAGATGGTTTGCATTCGCCAGCAGAATGCCGCCGAGTGCGGCAATCAGTACCAGCAGGTAAAACTCTTCTTTGTTGTCGTTGTAGCCTTCGAGCCACGGATAGGCAAAGGTACAGGTCGCCAGGCTCGCCAGCAGAACCAGCCCCGTGTACAGCATGGCATAGCCGTCAACGCGCATCAGCGGGGTGACGTCCATCGCCCCGCCCTGGCCAACAAACCAGAGAGAGACTAACGCGGCATTCAGTCCGATGACCGACAGCGTGGCATTCAGGAAGTGATTGCGTCGCCACGCAATGGAGAGCATCACAACCACCACCGTCAATCCGACGATCAGCAGCGGTAGCAGCGCGATCAGTTGTTGTGGAGTTATTGTCATGGCGAATTACGGCCTTGTAGTAGAAGCAGAATTAACAAACCACTGCTGGATATTACCCATCGCGGAGTGCGAGGTATCCAGAATCGGCTGCGGGAAGAAGCCCAGCAGCACCAGCAGTACGACCAGCAGCAGGATGATGAACAGCTCACGCAGCGACATCCCCGGCAGTTCTTGTGCAGCAATTTCGCTCTTCGCTTTACCGAAGTAAGCACGGTGCAGCATCGCCAGCGAGTAGACGGACGCGAACACCAGACCAAAGGTGGAGATGACGGTAATCATCGGTACCACTTTGAAGCTGCCGAACAGAATCATAAATTCGCCGACGAAGTTACCGGTACCTGGCATACCCAGGGTCGCCACCGCGAAGAACATGGACAGCGCCGGCAGCCACTTAATTTTGCTCCACAGACCGCCCATCATACGCATGTCACGGGTATGCAGACGTTCGTACAGCTGACCACAGAGGATGAAGAGACCGGCTGCGGACAGACCGTGCGCAATCATCTGGATCACCGCGCCCTGGTACGCCAGCTGGCTGCCGGTGTAGATAGCAATCAGCACGAAGCCCATGTGGGAAACAGAGGTGTACGCAATCAGACGTTTGATGTCGTACTGCGTGAACGCCATCCAGGCGCCGTAGAAGATACCAATCACACCCAGCCACATGGCAATCGGTGCGAACTCAGCGGACGCGTTCGGGAACAGTGGCAGCGCGAAACGCAGCAGACCGTAGGCTGCCGTTTTCAGCAAGATGCCCGCCAGGTCAACAGAACCTGCGGTTGGCGCCTGAGAGTGCGCATCTGGCAGCCAGCCGTGCAGCGGTACTACCGGCATTTTCACCGCGAAAGCGATGAAGAAGCCGAGCATCAGCAGGTATTCCACACCGTGAGACATCGGGGTCTTCAGCAGGTCTTCGTAGTTGAAGGTCCAGACACCGGTCGCATTGTGGTGCACAAACACCAGCGCCAGAATGGCAATCAGCATCACCAGACCACTCGCCTGGGTATAGATGAAGAACTTGGTGGCCGCCGTGATACGCGTTTTACCGTCGGACGCCTTATGGCCCCACAGCGCGATCAGGAAGTACATCGGCACCAGCATCATCTCCCAGAAGAAGAAGAACAGGAACATGTCGATGGCAAGGAACACGCCGATTACGCCGCCCAGGATCCACATCAGGTTCAGGTGGAAGAAGCCCTGGTATTTTTCGATTTCTCGCCAGGAGCAAAGTACCGCCAGAACGCCGAGCAGACCGGTCAGCACCACCATCAGCAGCGACAGACCGTCAATCGCCAGGTGGATCGTAATGCCGAAACGCGGGATCCACGGCAGGATAAACTCAGACTGCCACTGCGGAATGCCCGCAGACTGGGTCAGGGAGTAGCCACCCTGCAACCAGAGTTGCAGACCAAGCGCGAGCGTCAATCCCATGGTGATCAGCGCGATCCAGCGCGGCATCTTCACGCCAAAGCGTTCAGTCTGCCAGCACAGGAAGCCGCCGATGAAGGGAATTAATATTAGCCAGGGTAGTAACATGGCGATTTACATTCCTTTTTAAGGCCCCCAGAAGGGGCCTGATTTTCAACGAATTCGAATAAAATTCACTTTACGATCAACGCAACACCATCAGCAGCGCCAGCACGACAACCGCACCGATGCTCATGGACGCCACATACCAGCGCAGGTAACCGTTCTCGCTGTACAGCAGGCCTTTACCTGCAAAGCGGGAGAGGATCGCCGGGATATTCATCAGGCTGTTCAGTGGGTCGCGCTTCAGCAGCCACGCAATGCCCAGGAACGGCTTAACGAAGATCATGTCGTACAGCCAGTCGAAGCCCCACGCGTTGTACCACCAGGTGCCCAGCAGGCGGCCTGGCGCACTGTTGGCAACGGCTGTCACCAGCGTGCGTTTGCCCAGCCACAGCCATGCAGCAATCAGGATACCCGCGATAGCGACCACACCAGAGGTGATTTCAAGCGTCAGAACGCGGCCGTGCTCAAGCTCGGTGGTGTCTGGCAGTACACACTGCAGCGGCGGCACAATCATCGCGCCAACGAAGGTGGACAGGACCAGCAGCACAATCAGCGGCAGGTGGTGAGTAATCCCCTTCCCTGCATGAGCGTGAATTTGTTCTTTACCGTGGAATACGATGAAAATCATACGGAAGGTATACAGGGAGGTCATGAACGCACCGACCAGACCCGCAACCATCAGATTGATATGACCATTCGCCATGGCACCGGCAAGGATTTCGTCCTTACTGAAGAAGCCCGCGGTAATCAGCGGCAGTGCCGCCAGCGCCGCGCCGCCCACCAGGAAGCAGACATACACCAGCGGGATGGACTTACGCAGTCCGCCCATCTTGAAGATGTTCTGCTCGTGATGGCAGGCCAGGATCACGGAACCGGATGAGAGGAACAGCAGCGCTTTAAAGAACGCGTGCGTCATCAGGTGGAAAATCGCCGCGTCCCACGCCTGAACGCCCAGCGCCAGGAACATGTAGCCAATCTGGCTCATGGTGGAATAAGCAAGAACGCGTTTGATGTCGGTCTGCACCAGCGCAGCAAAGCCTGCCAGGACCAGCGTGACCGCACCGACGATACCCACCAGATGCAGAATTTCCGGGGTCATCAGGAACAGGCCATGGGTACGCGCAATCAGGTACACACCGGCGGTGACCATGGTCGCGGCGTGGATCAGCGCGGAGACAGGGGTTGGACCCGCCATCGCGTCGGCCAGCCATGTCTGCAACGGCAGCTGTGCAGATTTACCCACAGCACCACCCAGCAGCATCAGCGTTGCCCACCACAGCATGTTGTTGCCTGCGGCGAAGTGTGCAGGAGCCAGTTCCACCATTTCGCGGAAGTTCAGCGTGCCCAGTTCGTTATAGAGAATGAACAGCGCGAACGCGAGGAAGACGTCACCCACACGGGTCACGACGAACGCTTTCATGGCCGCTGCGCCATTCTTCGGATCGGTGTAATAGAACCCGATCAGCAGGTACGAACAGAGACCCACGCCTTCCCAGCCCAGATACATCAGCAGCAGGTTATCGGCCAGCACCAGAACCACCATGCTGGCGATAAACAGGTTGGTGTAGGCGAAGAAGCGGGAGTATCCCTCTTCACCGCGCATGTACCAGGAGGCGAACATATGGATCAGGAAGCCCACGCCGGTCACCACGGAGAGCATGGTCAGCGAGAGACCATCCAGCACCAGGTTAAAACCGATGTTGAAATCACCGACCGACATCCAGGTCCACAGCGGCACGCTGAAGGCCTGACGCCCGTTGTTGAAGAAATCGATACCCGCATACGCTGTTACCAGCGCAGCCAGACCGACAGATCCCATGCCGACGGTCGCAGACAGATTCTCAGACCAGCGGCCGCGAGAAAACGCCAGCAGCACGAAGCCAATCAGCGGAAAAATAATGGTTAAGGCAAGCATGTTCATCCACGCAACTCACTTACTGAATCGATGTTCAGGTTCTGGCGGCGACGATGGAGCTGCAGCAACAGCGCCAGGCCAATACTCGCTTCGGCAGCCGCGAGGCTGATGGCGAGAATGTACATCACCTGACCATCGGTCTGGCCCCAGTAGCTTCCGGCGACCACGAAGGCCAGCGCGGAGGCGTTAATCATGATTTCCAGACCGATCAGCATAAACAGCAGATTGCGGCGGATAACCAGACCGGTTAAGCCCAGAACGAATAAAATCGCAGCGAGGATCAGTCCATGTGTTAAGGGGATCATGCGCGTTCCTCCGTTTTTCTTTTCGCGCGGTCGTCAGTGCGGTTGCTCAGCACCTCACCAGCACGCTCTTCGCGGCCAACGTGGAAGGCAACAACCAGACCCGCCAGCAGCAGCATAGAGGCCAGTTCAACCGCCAGAACGTATGGGCCAAACAGCGTGATACCCACTTCTTTCGCGCCGATTGGCGTACCGTCGATGCCCTGGTCGTTCACGCCGAGAATGGCATAAACAATCACCACCAGCATGATGGCCGACAAAATTGCCGGGCCAATCCACACCTGCGGTTTTAACCACTGACGTTCCTGCTCAATTTCAGAGCCGCCCAGGTTCAGCATCATCACCACGAAGACGAACAGCACCATGATGGCACCGGCGTAAACGATGATTTCCAGCGCACCGGCAAAGTGCGCGCCGAGCGCAAAGAACACCCCGGAAATAGCCAGCAGCGAAATGATTAAGTACAGCAGCGCATGCACCGGATTGGTGTGCGTAATCACTCGTAGCGTAGCCAGGATGGCGATAAGGCCACAGATATAAAAAGCGAATTCCATTGCCCTCTCCTTACGGTAACAGGCTCTTGACGTCGATAGGCTTGGCTTCGTTCTCTGCTTCGCCCTTATCTTTGCCGTCGATTGCCATACCCGCCATCCGGTAGAAGTTATATTCCGGGTATTTGCCCGGACCGGAAATCAGCAGATCCTCTTTCTCGTACACCAGGTCCTGACGCTTGTACTCACCCAGTTCGAAGTCTGGGGTGAGCTGAATCGCCGTGGTTGGGCACGCTTCTTCACACAGACCACAGAAGATGCAGCGTGAGAAGTTGATGCGGAAGAACTCAGGGTACCAGCGGCCGTCTACCGTCTCTGCTTTCTGCAGAGAGATACAGCCTACCGGACACGCTACCGCACACAGGTTACAGGCAACGCAGCGCTCGGAGCCGTCCGGGTCGCGCGTCAGCACGATACGGCCACGGTAGCGCGGCGGCAGATATACCGGCTCTTCCGGGTACATCCGGGTTTCGCGTTTGGCAAACGCGTGCAGGCCGATCATCCAGATACTGCGTACCTGGGTACCAAAGCCTACCAGTAATTCTTTTAAGGTCATGGTCTATAGCCCCTTATGGCTGCTGCCAGAGAATGACAGCCGCCGTTACCAACAAGTTGACGAGCGTCAGCGGCAGGCACACTTTCCAGCCGAAGGACATTACCTGGTCATAACGCGGACGCGGTAACGCTGCGCGAATCAAAATGAACATCATCATGAAGAACGCGGTTTTCAGCGCGAACCAGATGAACGGCGGTAAGAACGGGCCATGCCAGCCACCAAAGAACAGCGTTACCATCAATGCGGAAATGGTGACGATACCGATGTACTCGCCCACGAAGAACAGACCGAATTTCATACCGGAATATTCAATGTGGTAACCGTCGGCCAGTTCCTGTTCGGCTTCTGGCTGGTCAAACGGGTGACGGTGACACACCGCCACGCCCGCGATAGCAAAGGTAACAAAACCAAAGAACTGCGGGATAACGTTCCAGATGTCGGCCTGGTTGTTAACGATGTCGGTCATGTTGAATGAACCGGCCTGCGCCACCACGCCCATCAGGGAGAGCCCCAGGAACACTTCGTAGCTCAGCGTCTGCGCGGAAGCACGCATCGCACCCAGCAGCGAGTATTTGTTGTTACTGGACCAGCCTGCGAACAGTACCGCGTAAACCGCGAGCCCTGCCATCATCAGGAAGAACAGAATGCCGATGTTCAGGTCAGCCACCACCCAGGTCGGGCTGACAGGAACGATAGCAAACGCCAGCAGCAGCGAGGTGAAGGCGATCATCGGTGCCAGCGTAAAGATCACGCGATCCGAGAAGCGTGGGATCCAGTCCTCTTTGAAGAACATCTTGATCATGTCCGCAACCAGCTGGAGTGATCCCCCCCAGCCAACGCGGTTTGGTCCATAACGGTTCTGGAACAGACCAAGCAGACGACGTTCACCAAAGCTCATGAACGCACCACAGGTGACCACCACCAGCAGAATGACAATCGCTTTCAGAATGCTCAGCAGGATGTCGATAAGATCCGGCGTTAACCAACTCATGCTTTTGCCTCCTGCAGGTTATCAAGACGCGCACCCGCCAGTACCGGCGCGATGCCAGGCATACCCATCGGCAGACCGACCTGCCCTGCTGTCAGGCTTTCAGAGATAATCAGCGGCAGGCTGATGGTCTGGCCCTCGTAGCTAAAGGCAATGTTCGCACCCGCGTTCACGCCAAGCTTCGCGGCGTCTGCCGAGTTGAGCTTGATGTACGGCTGCGGCATACGCTGCTGGAATACCGGTGAACGCTGGGACAGCTCGTCGCTACCAAACAGATGGTAGTACGGCGCAATACGCCAGCTACCGTCCTGCGCCTGGAAGCTCGCCGGAACGGTGGTGAAGAAGTCCAGACCGGTTTCGGAGGCTTCAATCAGACGCACGCCCGGATCGCCGTGACGCAGTGAACCGCCCACTTCCGCCTGGAACTTGTTCCACGCCTGCGGGGAGTTCCAGCCCGGCGCCCATGCGAATGGGATCTGTGAACGCGGCGCAGACGGCTGGTTGTTCCCTTCCATGGAGAAGGCGAACATGGTGTCTTTATCCTGCGGCTGACGCGGTTCGTGCACGCTGATATTGGCACGCATCGCGGTACGGCCACTGTAACGGTGCGGTTCACGCGCCAGTTTCTGGCCGCGAATACGGAAGCTCGCTTCAGGCGCAGCATCTTTAATGCCCGCCAGCTGAGGCAGTTTTTCGACTACCGCATCGATAACGTGGTCGAGCTGCGTCCAGTCCACTTCACGGCTCTGCACGGTGCTGTGCAGGGAGTGCAGCCAGCGCCAGCTTTCCAGCATCACGGTGTTGCTGTCGTAGTACGCCGGGTCATAAACCTGGAAGAAACGCTGTGCGCGGCCTTCGTTGTTGATAACCGTACCGTCGCTTTCTGCAAAGCTTGCCGCAGAGAGCACCAGGTGCGCTTTATCCATAATCGCGGTGCGCTGATGGTCGATTACCATCACCAGCGGTGCTTTAGAGAGCGCAGCGTCAACGCGCGCGGCAGAGGCATGGCGATGCAGGTCATTTTCCAGCACCACAACGGCGTCAGCAGCACCGGACTCCAGTTCGCTTAACGCTTCTTCCAGCGAGCCGCCGCCAATCATACCCAAACCAATGCTGTTCACCGCACGGGCAATCATGGTGACACCAACGTCCGCACCGCGGCCTTTCAGGGCTTTGGCGACGTTCGCTGCAGCCTGAATGATCTCGGCGCTACCGGCGTTTGTCCCGGAGATAATCAGTGGTTTCTTCGCCCCCGCCAGCGCCTGAACAATCACGTCGACTTTGCTTTGCAGGTTACGATCCAGTTCAACGGCCGGAGAATTGTTGTCCAGCGCATGAGCAATGGCAAAGCCAAGACGCGCCTGATCTTCAACCGGCGCGCAGTAGGTCCACGCGGCGATATCGTCCAGACGGGTGTTGTCGACGTTCGTCACAAACAGAGGATGCTTCGCGCGCTGGCCGATGTTAAGGATTGCCGCAATCTGCCAGTCAGCCACTTTCTGTGCCGCTGCCATTTCACGTGCTTTACCCTTCACCGCCTGGCGAACCGCCAGAGCCGCGCGAGCGCCGGTCTGCGTCAGATCTTCGCCCAGCACCAGAACCGCATCATACGATTCGATTTCGCGCAGCGCAGGGGTATGAATACCGCCTTCGCGCAGCACTTTCAGTACCAGCTGCAGACGTTCCTGCTCGCCCTGAGCGATACCGGTGTAGAAGTTTTCTGCCCCCACCAGCTCACGCAGCGCGAAGTTGCTTTCGATGCTGGCACGCGGGGAGCCGATACCGATCACTTTCTTCGACTGACGCAGAATATCTGCCGCACCCTGCATCGCCTGTTCAGCGTTCAGGGTGATGAAGTCGTCGCCACGGCGCTGAACCGGCTGACGCGGACGGTCTTTCAGGTTCACATAGCCATAGCCGAAACGACCGCGGTCGCACAGGAAGTAATGGTTTACGGTACCGTTGTAACGGTTTTCGATACGACGCAGTTCGCCGTAGCGCTCACCCGGGCTGGTGTTACAGCCCAGCGAACACTGCTGGCAGATGCTTGGTGCAAACTGCATGTCCCACTTACGGTTGTAACGCTCGGAGTGTGTTTTATCGGTGAATACGCCGGTCGGACAGATTTCTACCAGGTTACCGGAGAATTCGCTCTCAAGCGTACCGTCTTCCGGACGACCGAAGTAGACGTTGTCATGTGCGCCATACACGCCCAGATCCTGACCGTCTGCGTAATCTTTGTAGTAACGCACGCAGCGGTAGCAGGCGATGCAGCGGTTCATTTCGTGAGAGATGAACGGCCCCAGGTCCTGGTTACGGTGAGTACGTTTAGTAAAGCGATAGCGACGGAAGCTGTGACCGGTCATTACGGTCATATCCTGAAGGTGGCAGTTGCCGCCCTCTTCACAGACCGGGCAGTCGTGCGGGTGGTTGGTCATCAACCATTCCACAACGCTTTCACGGAACTGTTTTGCTTCTTCGTCATCAATCGAAATAAAGGTGCCTTCGGTGGCTGGCGTCATACAGGACATCACCAGGCGACCACGCGTGTCTTCCGCGTTTTGATATTGCTTCACCGCACACTGGCGGCAAGCACCGACGCTGCCCAGCGCCGGATGCCAGCAAAAGTACGGAATATCGAGGCCAAGAGACAGACAAGCTTCCAGCAGGTTGTCCGCCCCGTTGACTTCGTATTCTTTGCCGTCTACATGAATCGTAGCCATTAGCATGCTTCCAGTTGTCTCGAATTGCTTCGAGCGTTAATCAAAATTCTGTTTTTACCAGCGTGCTTTCAGCAGGTTCGGCTGAATACCATTGATTGAATGGGTATTGCTGAACGGCTGCTTGATGCCTGCTTCGAATTCGTCGCGGAAATATTTAATCGCGCTCTGCAGCGGCTCGACGGCACCCGGTGCGTGGGCACAGAAGGTTTTGCCCGGCCCTAAGAATCGACACAGTTGCTCAAGTGTCTCGATATCACCAGGCTGGCCTTCGCCGCGCTCGATAGCACGCAGGATCTTCACGCTCCACGGCAGACCGTCACGGCACGGTGTACACCAGCCGCAGGACTCACGGGCGAAGAACTCTTCCAGGTTACGCACCAGCGAGACCATGCCGATCTCGTGGTCGACGGCCATCGCCAGCGCCGTACCCAGACGGCTGCCTGCTTTACCAATGCTTTCGAACTCCATCGGCAGGTCAAGGTGGGCTTCGGTCAGGAAGTCTGTCCCTGCTCCACCCGGCTGCCAGGCTTTAAATTTCAGGCCATCGCGCATGCCACCGGCGTAGTCTTCAAGAATTTCGCGGGCGGTAGTACCGAACGGCAGTTCCCAGACGCCAGGGTTTTTCACGCGGCCGGAGAAGCCCATCAGCTTGGTACCGGCATCTTTGCTTGAGGAGATGCCCTGATACCACTCCACGCCGTTGGCGAGGATAGCCGGAACGTTACACAGGGTTTCGACATTGTTCACACAGGTCGGTTTACCCCACACGCCGGAGCTTGCCGGGAAAGGCGGCTTGGAACGCGGGTTCGCACGGCGGCCTTCCAGGGAGTTAATCAGCGCGGTCTCTTCACCGCAGATATAACGCCCTGCACCGGTGTGCACGAACAGCTCGAAGTCAAACCCGGTGCCGAGAATGTTTTTGCCAAGCAGGCCCGCTTCGGTCGCTTCGGCAATCGCGCGACGCAGGTTTTCCGCCGCTTCGATGTACTCACCGCGCAGGAAGATGTAACCACGGTACGCTTTCAGCGCGAACGCGGAGATCAACATGCCTTCTACCAGCAGGTGCGGCAGTTGCTCCATCAGCAGACGGTCTTTATAGGTACCCGGCTCCATTTCATCCGCGTTACACAGCAGGTAACGGATGTTCATGGATTCATCTTTTGGCATCAGGCTCCACTTCAGACCGGTGGAGAAGCCCGCGCCGCCGCGGCCTTTCAGACCCGACTCTTTCACCGCATTAACGATGTCGTCTGGCGCCATGCCGCCCAGGGCTTTACGCGCCCCGGCATAGCCGTTTTTGCTCTGGTATTCGTCGAGCCATACCGGCTGTTTGTCATCGCGCAGACGCCAGGTCAGCGGATGTGTCTCAGCAGTACGAATTACAGTTTTCATTTGTACTGCTCCAGCAGGTCAGGAATGGCTTCCGGCGTCAGATGGCTGTGAGTATCCTCATCAATCATCATGGTCGGCCCCTTGTCGCAGTTACCCAGGCAGCAGGTTGGCAGCAGAGTAAAGCGACCATCGAACGTGGTCTGGCCCGGCTTGATATTGAGTTTTTTCTCAATCGCAGCCTGAATGCCCTGATAACCGGTAATGTGACAGACAACGCTGTCACAGTAGCGGATCACATGGCGGCCCACCGGCTGACGGAAGATCTGGCTGTAGAACGTGGCTACGCCTTCTACGTCACTGGCCGGGATACCCAGCACTTCTGCGATCGCATAGATCGCCCCATCCGGCACCCAACCACGCTGTTTCTGTACGATTTTCAGCGCTTCAATGGACGCCGCACGCGGGTCTTCGTAGTGGTGCATCTCGTGCTCAATGGCGGCACGCTCTGCTTCACTCAGCTCAAAAGCCTCGGTTTGTGGTTGTTGATTCTCGTGCATAATTAGCGGTCCACATCTGACATAACAAAATCGATACTACCCAGATACACAATCAGGTCGGAGACCAGACTGCCGCGGATGGCGGACGGGATCTGCTGCAGGTGCGCAAAGCTCGGCGTACGCACGCGGGTACGGTAGCTCATGGTGCTGCCGTCACTGGTCAGGTAGTAACTGTTAATACCCTTGGTCGCTTCGATCATCTGGAAGGATTCTTGTGCCGGCATGACCGGGCCCCAGGAAACCTGCAGGAAGTGGGTGATCAGGGTTTCGATATGTTGCAGCGTGCGCTCTTTCGGTGGCGGCGTCGTCAGCGGGTGATCCGCCTTGAACGGGCCTTCCGGCATGTTGTTGAGGCACTGCTCAAGGATGCGCAGACTCTGGCGCAACTCTTCTACTTTCAGCATCACGCGGGTATAGCAGTCGGAAACACCGCCGCCAACCGGGACTTCAAAGTCGAAGTTCTCATAGCCAGAGTAAGGACGCGCTTTACGCACGTCGAAATCAATACCGGTCGCACGCAGGCCAGCACCGGTGGTCCCCCACTCCAGCGCCTCTTTCGCGCCGTAGGCAGCAACGCCCTGGGAACGGCCTTTCAGGATGGAGTTACGCAGCGCGGCTTTCTCATACGAGGCCAGACGTTTCGGCATCCAGTCGAGGAATTCACGCAGCAGACGGTCCCAGCCGCGCGGCAGATCGTGTGCCACACCGCCGATACGGAACCAGGCCGGGTGCATACGGAAACCGGTAATCGCTTCCACCAGATCGTAAATTTTCTGACGGTCGGTAAAGGCGAAGAAGACTGGGGTCATCGCGCCAACGTCCTGAATGAACGTGGAGATGTACAGCAGGTGGCTGTTAATACGGAACAGTTCTGACAGCATAACGCGAATCACATTAACGCGATCCGGCACGGTGATGCCTGCCAGTTTCTCAACGGCCAGCACATAAGGCATTTCGTTTACGCAGCCGCCGAGGTACTCGATACGGTCGGTATACGGAATGTAGCTGTGCCAGGACTGGCGCTCGCCCATTTTCTCAGCACCACGGTGGTGGTAACCGATATCCGGAACGCAGTCGACAATCTCTTCGCCATCAAGCTGAAGAATAATACGAAATGCACCGTGCGCAGACGGGTGGTTTGGACCGAGGTTGAGGAACATGAAGTCCTCGTTTTCGGTACCGCGCTTCATGCCCCAGTCTTCCGGCTTGAAGGTCAGCGCTTCCATCTCCAGATCCTGCTTGGCTTTGGTCAGCTCAAACGGATCGAATTCAGTCGCACGTGCCGGGTAGTCTTTACGCAGCGGGTGGCCGGTCCAGGTCTGCGGCATCATGATGCGCGTCAGATGCGGGTGGCCGTCGAAGGTCATACCGAACATTTCCCAGGTTTCACGCTCGTACCAGTTGGCGTTCGGGAAAAGTTTTGTGAGCGTCGGCAGATGCATGTCGTTTTCAGACAATGCCACCTTGAGCATGATATCCGTATTGCGGTCTATTGAGATCAGGTGGTAGAAAACGGAAAAATCCGCAGCAGGGAGACCCTGGCGGTGCGTGCGCAGACGTTCATCCATGCCGTGTAAGTCAAACAGCATGACGTAAGGTTTTGGCAATTTCTTGAGGAAATCGACAACTTCCAGCAATTGTTCACGCTTCACCCAAACAACGGGTACCCCGGTGCGGGTCGCCTGAACAGTAAAGGCATCCGGCCCAAAACGGTTGCGCAGTTCGCCAATGACGGGGTCATCCAGATGATCCCGGGTCTGCCAGGCGGCTTCTTGCGCGGTTAAGTCGGTCATATTGTTCACCATTGCAAATGGTCCGTGGTGACTGTTAAGCCTGGCTTCGCGCTATTTGAGTAGTGATATGCGAAGGTGTTCTCCAGGCCCACAGGCGCAAATTAAATTTCGTCAGGCGTACGCAGGTTGGTGACGGCAATACGTTCACCACGTTTACGCTCGCGCTCAGACTGCATGTTCGCGCGATAGACACCCTGATCGCCAACAACCCACGACAGCGGGCGGCGTTCTTTACCGATAGACTCCTGCAGCAGCATCAGCGCTTGCATGTAAGCTTCCGGACGTGGCGGGCAACCCGGGATGTATACATCCACTGGAATAAACTTATCTACGCCCTGCACAACGGAATAAATGTCGTACATACCGCCAGAGTTTGCACATGCGCCCATGGAGATAACCCATTTTGGCTCCAGCATCTGGTCATAAAGACGCTGAATAACCGGTGCCATCTTGGTAAAGCACGTACCGGCCACCACCATCAGGTCAGCCTGACGTGGGGATGCACGCAGTACCTCTGCCCCAAAACGCGCAACGTCATGCACCGCAGTGAATGACGTCACCATTTCAACGTAGCAGCAGGAAAGGCCAAAGTTGTATGGCCAGATGGAGTTCTTACGACCCCAGTTGACCATATCGTGCATGGCATGTTCGAGCTTGCCCATGTACACGCTTTTATTGACTTCTTGCTCCAGGGGGTCGGTTACGATCTCCTGTTTTTGCAGGGGGTAACGGTCATTCTCACCGTTAGGATCTATGCGGGTGAGCGTATAATCCATCTTATTGCCTCGCTGTTACTGCTGACGATTAGAGATACTGTTTTCCGGGTTGATGTGTTCACGACGTGAACGCGCAGGCGTCCAGTCAAGCGCGCCAATACGCACCAGATAAACCAGACCGGCCAGTAGCACTAAAATGAAAATTGCGGCCTCGACAAAGCCTACCCAACCACTTTCGCGGATGGAGGTCGACCATGCGAAAAGGTAAAGCGCTTCCACGTCAAAGATGACGAAGAACATGGCTATCAGATAGAACTTGGCAGACAGGCGTAAGCGAGCGGAACCTACTGAATCAATACCTGATTCGAAAGGGGTGTTTTTGTGCCTTGCGCGGGCGCGACCGCCCAGGAACCAGCCGCCGACTAACATCAGGCAGCACAGGCCAATGGCTACAATAAGAAAGATTGCGAATGCCCAGTGATGAGCGATGACTTCTGTGGATGTTGACATACTCATTGCTTACTCATCAAAAGTGATACCAACGACACTGCTCTTGCTGGCAGATGGGCATCACATCGATTCATGGGGAGGAACAAATAACCTTACACTAACTGTCAGAAATGAGACGTAGACAGCAAAATGATGGGGTTTTTTACTCCTTTCTATAACCTATTGTCAACTTTAACAAAGGTTTCTTCACATTAAATTACATCGAGCGATTCTCATTAACATTTGGTGCCCTTTAACCCTGGTGGTTACCTGACTTTTCGTCAAATGCATGTTGTTGAATCGTGTCCGTTTTGGAAGTAAAAAAAATAACCCTCCTATTTTGACAGGATTTGCCAACGATTCCTCCCCCTAAATGGGAGTATTTTCTTGATCTGAGACACGCTTTTGTTAATTCAACCAGTAAAACGGCAACATCTTTCCTGTTTTATTAACATGCCTGGCGCGGGAAGGAAGTGAGAAAAGAATTTGTTCAGACTTTAATCAACTGTATTTTACTCATTGATAATTAAGAACTCTTTTCATTTAACTCGCTTTAGCGGAGAGAATTTGTGCAAAAAAAAAGCCACTCCATGCGAAAATCGCGCGAGTGGCATTTTTTTACACTTACATTTTGTTACCAGAATTTTGAGCTCTCGATCACTCAAAGTCACCTTCAACGATCAGGGAGTCATCCCCCCCTTCGTGGGTAACATGCTCGAACTGCCACGGGTTATGGTAGTTCTCCATTGCTTCGAACACCACTTTCGCCAACTCGTTGTTACTGGACGTGTTGTGGCACAGCAGATACTCCGTATCCGGCAGCGGAGGGAGTCCATCGGATTTTCCCAGCACCCGCAGATCCGGGCTCATCATCTCCACCGGACGCGCCGTTACGCCAAGGCCGGCTTTGACCGCTGCGCGAACGGCAGGCAATGTGGAGGCCACATACGCCAGCCGCCACGGAATGTTGGCCTCGTTGAGCGCCGCCAGCACCATATCGCGGAATGGGCTCGGATCGTCCAGTAAGACCAGAGGAACCGGCTCGCCTTGCTGAAGCACATATTCCGCCGCGCAATACCAGTGCGTAGGAGACGTTCGCAGCGTCAGGCAATTAAATTGGCCGGGACGATGCGTGGTGACCACGAGGTCAACCTCGTTCTCTTTTAACATCTCAATCATAAAAGCGTTACGCTTCACGCTAACATCCAGCGCAAGCTTCGGATAAACCGAACTGATTCGATTAAGAAGGAACGGCAATATAGTATCCGCTGACTCATCAGATGCACCTAACGTTAGCACACCCTGAAGGTTGCTAAACATTAATGACATACATGCTTCGTCATTAAAGCGAAGTATTTTCCTGGCATAACCCAGTAGCTGAATACCGTGTTCCGTTAAGAGCTTATTACGGCCATGACGGGCAAAAAGCTCTTTACCAACCAGTTGTTCCAGACGCTGCATTTGCTGACTGACGGCGGACTGGGTTCGGCAAACTGCGGCAGCAGCTGCTGCAAAAGTGTTGAGGTCTGCGACCGCAACAAACGTTCTCAGCAGATCGAGGTCGAGATTCATTATCGGACGATTTGCATTTATCATATCTATTCACTTTCAGGTTGCTCGTGCGGAGCTGCCCGGGTTGAAGCTGTGTGTAACAGTTAAGCAATTCCTTCTGGAGTTTTCCCTCGCATCCCGGCCCGGCAGACTGCCTGACAGATAGTTATTGTGCTGCTTTAGTGTATATATCAACAGTCAGAAAGCACGTTTCATGACGTTATTTTTATTCTCTTTAACGTTCAGGATATTTAGATGATCGCAGGTTAATGTAAATTACATTAAAGGTATGACACCTTTTCTGCCATCTTTATCGCAGCGCTGTCAACGTTGCAGGTTGTGCTTTGCACACGCCAGCCAGAGATAACTCCAACAATAACAATCAATTAATTCAGAAAATCAGAGCAAGATATACAAATCACATACGTCTTTCCTCTGCTTTCCTTAAAGACATCTTAACTCAAATCCACTTTATTTATAAGTCTTATCGCAATATTCAGGATTAAAGGTTGTTGTTAGGCTTCTAAACTAATTTTATTAAAATTAACTAAAGTTGCATTTTGTAGGTTAATAATAAATAAATTTTAATTTAGATTAAGGCCAATCATTAATAACACTTAACATTAATTTCACATGAGCAACTTTTAACCAAAGCCTGCTATTACAGCGTGATCTATTGAAGCACTCAGATTTTACGAAAAGTCACGCAGGTAAACTTCCGCCTTAACCCTGGCCGCTATTTTATTTTTAATAGCACAATATGCAACAAAGATTAAAATTAACAGCACAATTAACCTAATAAAACGCTTTCATGCATAACTTTAGACCAGAAAATTTCAACGCAGGCAGCGAAAGAGATTCACCAGAATTTTTTCTATTGCACAAAATCTTCTTCTGTTTACCCTTCAAAACGAAGCGAGGGGGGAGTACATTGTTCCGTGCTGACTTCCACGGCAGGGAGCGGCAATAATAGCGAAAAGGTTAAAGGTTCATGTCCCCTATCGAAAAATCCAGCAAGCTAGATAACGTCTGTTACGACATCCGTGGCCCGGTTCTCAAAGAGGCAAAACGCCTGGAAGAAGAAGGCAATAAGGTTCTGAAACTCAACATTGGTAACCCTGCGCCGTTTGGTTTTGAAGCGCCGGATGAAATCCTGGTTGATGTGATCCGCAACCTGCCTACTGCACAAGGCTATTGTGATTCAAAAGGACTCTACTCCGCACGCAAAGCCATTATGCAGCACTACCAGGCACGCGGTATGCGTGACGTTACCGTTGAGGATATTTATATCGGCAACGGCGTCTCTGAGCTGATCGTGCAGGCCATGCAGGCATTGCTGAACAGCGGCGACGAAATGCTGGTACCCGCCCCGGATTACCCGCTGTGGACGGCGGCCGTATCACTCTCCAGCGGTAAGGCGGTGCACTATCTCTGCGACGAATCCTCTGACTGGTTCCCGGACCTCGATGATATTCGTGCGAAAATCACCCCGCGTACGCGCGGCATCGTGATTATTAACCCGAACAACCCGACGGGTGCCGTCTACTCTAAAGCGCTGCTGATGGAGATCGTGGAGATCGCCCGTCAGCATAACCTGATCATCTTCGCTGATGAAATTTACGACAAGATCCTGTATGACGCCGCGCAGCACCACTCTATCGCCGCGCTGGCGCCAGACCTGCTGACCGTCACCTTTAACGGCCTGTCTAAAACTTACCGTGTGGCCGGTTTCCGCCAGGGCTGGATGGTCCTCAACGGTCCGAAAAAACATGCGAAAGGTTACATTGAAGGGCTGGAGATGCTGGCTTCCATGCGTTTGTGTGCCAACGTTCCGGCCCAGCACGCGATCCAGACGGCGCTGGGCGGTTATCAGAGCATCAGCGAGTTCATCGTGCCCGGCGGCCGCCTGTACGAACAGCGTAACCGCGCCTGGGAGCTGATCAACGACATCCCTGGCGTCTCATGCGTGAAGCCTAACGGTGCGCTTTACATGTTCCCGAAAATCGACGCGAAGCGCTTCAACATTCACGATGACCAAAAAATGGTGCTTGATTTCCTGCTGCAGGAAAAAGTGCTGCTGGTTCAGGGCACGGCCTTTAACTGGCCATGGCCGGATCACGTTCGTATCGTGACGTTGCCGCGCGAAGACGACCTCGAAATGGCCATCAGCCGCTTCGGGCGATTCCTCTCCGGCTACCACCAGTAACACAAGCATTCTGCCGGGTGGCGCTGCGCTAACCCGGCCTTCAAAATCCGCAAATTTGCATCTTCCCTCCCCTCCCCGCACAATGAAGTCTGTCGCAGTGAAGACAAAAGGTAACCTATGAGTCAGAGTCATTTTTTTGCCCACCTCTCCCGCCTGAAACTCATCAACCGCTGGCCTTTGATGCGCAATGTGCGCACCGAAAATGTCTCAGAACATAGTCTGCAGGTTGCAATGGTCGCGCATGCCCTTGCGGCCATTAAAAACCGCAAATTCAACGGTCAGGTCAATGCGGAACGTATCGCGCTGCTGGCGATGTATCACGATGCGTCAGAAGTGCTGACCGGGGATCTCCCCACGCCGGTGAAATACTTCAATTCGCAGATTGCACAGGAATATAAGGCCATTGAGAAGATTGCCCAGCAGAAACTGATTGAGATGGTCCCGGAAGAGCTACGCGACGTCTTTGAGCCGCTGATTGACGAACATCAGTATACGGAAGAGGAAAAGTCACTGGTGAAGCAGGCGGACGCGCTCTGCGCCTACCTGAAATGTCTGGAAGAGTTGTCTGCGGGGAATAACGAGTTTTTACTGGCCAAAACGCGTCTGGAAAAAACGCTGGAATCCCGCCGCAGCGAAGAGATGGATTATTTTATGCAGGTGTTTGTGCCGAGCTTCCATTTATCGCTGGATGAGATCAGCCAGGATTCTCCGTTGTAATTTTTCGCCGGGTGGCGGCTTCGCCTTACCCGGCCAACGTTTCTGCGCTCACGCTAAAACGGGAATAACACCGGAATCAGCACCACACATACCAGCATCACCAGTATGGTGAACGGTACGCCAATCTTCACGAAATCGCTAAAGCGGTAATTACCCGGCCCCAGTACCAGCGTGTTAACCGGCGAAGAGACCGGCGTCATAAATGCCGCTGAGGCCGCCATCGCCACCATCATCGCAAAGGGGTACGGCGACACGCCCATCGATTTCGCCATCGCCAGTGCAATGGGCGCCATCAGCACCGCCGTGGCGGTATTGGAAATGAACAGCCCTATCGTGGCGCACATCACGAACAGGCACACCATCATCATATACGGACCGTATCCCCCGCCGATGTCCATGAGCCCTTTAACCACTAAATCCACCCCACCAGTTTTTTGCAGGGCAAGGGCGAATGGCATCATCCCGACAATCAAAATGATGCTTGGCCAGTGAATTGCTTTATAGGCGCTCTCGGCATCAATACAGCGAAACTTGCCCATTAACAGGCAGGCAATAATCGCCGCCACCGGGTTCGGGATCTCGTCGGTGAGCATTAGTGCCACCATCAGCACCAGACAAAAAATGGCGTGAGGCGCCTGGCTGTGGGCCGGAGAGGCATCGCTCTCCTCAACGGGCATGTTGAGTACCACAAAATCGCGGCCTTTTTGTCCGAGCTGGCTGATAAGCTTCCAGTTACCCACCACGAGAAAAATATCGCCCAGCAGGATGGGCTCATCCACCACGGCCCCTTCCATCGCCACGCCATCACGCTTCAGGCCGACGACATTAAGGCCGTAGCGGGTACGGAACCCCATTTCACGCACGGTTTTGCCCAACAATTCCGATTCCGGGATCAGCGACACTTCCGCCATACCCACATCCAGCGCCTGGTCGGAGAAATACTCTCCGCGTAGCACCATCGGCTCCAGCAGCTGCTCACTGCAAAACTCACGCAGATCGACCTCTGCGGTGGACATATCGATCAGCAGAACGTCACGCGCCCGGAATTCGGACACCCCGTTCACGTTGACGATGACCCGGCGAAAGCGACGCCAGCGCTCCACGCCGATCACGTTCGCGCCATACCGTTCGCGCAGCTTCAGGTCATCCAGGCGCTGGCCGACCATTGGCGAACCGGGACGAATAGCCAGACGGCGGGCGCGGCCGGCCAGACGGTACTCTTTGATCAGATCGCGGAAGGTGCGTCGTTTCCAGCCATCTTTAGTTTTATCCTGCTTCTCGCCTTTCAGGGCGAAGCGAGTCAGCAGCATATACACCACACCCATCAACAAAATGACCAGCCCAAGCGGGGTGACGCTGAAGAAGCTAAAGCCCTCCAGCCCTTCACGTATCAGCTCGCTGTTGACCACCAGGTTTGGCGGCGTGGCCACCAGGGTCATCATACCGCTGATGAGCCCG
The DNA here is from genome assembly GCF_049237265.1 of Enterobacter cloacae complex sp. IR5384. NCBI lineage: Bacteria > Pseudomonadati > Pseudomonadota > Gammaproteobacteria > Enterobacterales > Enterobacteriaceae > Enterobacter > Enterobacter cloacae complex sp. IR5384. Next base: position 172,648 of record NZ_JBMKHJ010000004.1, read on the forward strand.
GCAAAGCTCAGGGGCATCATCAGGCGCGACGGTGAGGTTTGCATCCGCATTGAGACGCTCAACACCACCGGGATAAAGATGGCAACGACGCCCGTCGAGCTCATAAAGGCTCCCAGCCCGGCGACCGTAAGCATGAGGTAGATCAGCATTTTGGTTTCGCTGTTGCCGGCCACCCTCACCAGCCATGCCCCCACGAGGGTCGCCACGCCGGTGCGCACCAGCCCGTCGCCGATAATAAACAGCGCGGCAATCAGAATGACGTTGGGATCGCTAAACCCCGAGAAGGCTTCCGGCAGCGTGAGCGTACCGCTCAGCGCAAACGCAACGATAACAAACAAAGCGACGGCATCCATGCGCACTTTGCCTGTAGCAAACAGAATGATGGCGATTAAAAGCAGGCTGAGCACCCAGATCAGTTCACCGTTCACAACATGTCCTTGTCAGAGAGAGATGCGAAATTGTGCCATAAAAAAGCCCCAGCAGCGTGGGGCTAAATCATGGGATTACACTTTTAGCGAGACGGTTACAATACCGTCTGGCGCCTTAGCGATATCAAGCGCGGTCAGCGTATTGAGCACAAAGTCCGCCTCGTCCAGCCGGGGAGAATCGGCCGGTACGTTGACGGCGATAACGTGGCTGCCAGCGTTCAACCCGGCCAGCACGCCCGCTGCCGCATCTTCCACCACCACGCACTCCGCCGGGGGGATGCCCAGCAGTTCTGCACCCAGCAAAAAGGCATCAGGTTCCGGTTTGCCGCGTTTCACGCGCTCAGCGGTAATGAACACGTCCGGCGTGGGTAAACCCGCCGCCTTATGACGAGCGTGAGCCACGGGAACCGAGCCGGAGGTGACAATGGCCCACGGAATTTGCGCTTCATTCAAATGCTCAAGCAGTTCACGAGCACCGGGTAACGCGGTAATGCCGTCCGTATCGGTGGCTTCAATGTGTTCCAGATATTTAAACTCTGCCTGAATTTCGTCCTCAGAGCGTCCCGCCAGAAAATGGCGGAGCGAGGTTATGGCCTGTTTGCCGTGGATAAAATTCAGCACGTCCTGATGGTCGATGCCATGTCTGTCCGCCCAATGGCACCATGAACGCTCTACAACCGGTAGCGAATCCACCAGCGTACCGTCCAGATCAAACAGAAAACCTCTACACTGCACACGCACCTCCGTCAGGCATTAATGATTTGTTGAATTTCGTTGCTGCTTAAGTGGTACTGGCGCGGGCAGGCGTGCCATGCGCTCAGCATGCGCTGGTATTTTTCCCACATAGGGGTCTGCGCGTTAAAGCCGTGGGTGCCCGCATCAAAGTGCGTATAACGCCCTTCTGTATTCACCATAAAGCGGACATAGCTCAGATAGCGCGCTTCCGTTGCGGCATCAAAGCCTAAGAAAGTGACGCGGCGCTCGTCAATGGACTGCTGATCTTTCAGGTTGGTCCAGGACACGTGAAGCGCGTGGTACATCTCCATAATGTCGATCACGATGCGGCAGGTTTCTTCTTTCAGCTCGCCAAACTCGCGGTCCAGTTCACGCATCTGCAAACCAAAGCCGCGTTCGACGATGGTCTGCAGGCGGCTGTAGCGCTCAGCGTTATCGGGATCAAGCATAGTCATCATTTTGTACTGGTTGGACAAAATCAGACGTTGAGCATGGGTCATTTCCATCTTTCGACTCCTGTAGCGCATGGCACTTGAAAAAAAAGACACGGTAACGGTGTGTTACTGTGCCTTCTTTTATTAGTCGTTTCGATGATCAATCACAAATCATCGAGGAATGTTTTATCAAGTTGCTTAAAAGCTCGCTTAAGCGTGTCAGCCAGCGCCTGATAATCGGGCTTGCCTTCAACCGGAGCGAGCGCCTGACCGGCTTCTTCCAGTTTCCCGCGAACATCATAAAACCAGTGTAAAATAGAAGGCGGCAGAGGTGTGATTGAACGCTTACCTAACCACCACAGCCCCTGCATCGGCAGGCTCAACGCAAAAAGCGCCGTCGCCACGGCAGGGCCGAGCTGTCCGCCCAGCGCAATTTGCCAGCAGAGGGTAAAAATAGCGACAGGAGGCATGAAGCGAATCGCGTAGCGCGTGGCGCGGATTGTGCGATTCTCAATGAACATGGGCGCAAGGCGTTTTTCCATCGGCCACGTCTTCGCGTAATGCTGTCCCCGACGAAACAGACTAAAAAAATTCACGGACGGGATCTCAGGTGTCGACATGGCATACCTCAACTTCACATATAAAAATTAAAATTTTCGTGCAAAACCACAACAAGCTATGACAACGTTCAAAATATTTTGTCATCACTACCCCGTATCGGGTATCCTGTGCCAGCCTGATAGGGCCGTAGACGAGAATCGTTAACTCGTCAAATTATCGCATATTATGCCATTGTCTGAAAAATGTTCAAAATGGCTTAAAATCATAGGTATTTCTTCCATCCTGCCAGAATGTTCGTTTGGCATGATGTTAATCATAAATGTCTGGGTCAGCATGCGTTACGCTTTTAGACTCTTTGACGTTTTTTTAGCCACGTATCAATTATAGGTACTTCCATGTCGAGTAAGTTAGTACTGGTTCTGAACTGCGGTAGCTCCTCACTGAAATTCGCCATCATCGATGCGCTCAACGGTGACGAGTACCTCTCTGGTTTGGCCGAATGTTTCCATCTGCCTGAAGCACGTATCAAGTGGAAGATGGACGGCAGCAAACAAGAAGCGGCTTTAGGTGCAGGCGCCGCTCACAGTGAAGCGCTGAACTTTATCGTTAACACTATTCTGGCACAAAAACCAGAACTGTCTGCTCAGCTGACTGCGATTGGTCACCGTATCGTCCATGGTGGCGAGAAATACACCAGTTCCGTCGTGATTGACGACTCTGTTATCCAGGGCATCAAAGACTCTGCATCTTTTGCACCGCTGCACAACCCGGCGCACCTGATCGGTATCGCTGAAGCGCTGAAATCCTTCCCGAATCTGAAAGACAAAAACGTGGCCGTGTTTGACACCGCGTTCCATCAGACCATGCCGGAAGAGTCTTACCTCTATGCCCTGCCATACAGCCTCTACAAAGAGCACGGTGTTCGTCGCTATGGCGCGCACGGCACCAGCCACTTCTATGTGACTCAGGAAGCGGCAAAAGTGCTGAACAAACCGGTTGAAGAAGTGAACATCATCACCTGCCACCTGGGCAACGGTGGTTCCGTTTCTGCAATCCGCAACGGTAAATGTGTTGATACCTCCATGGGTCTGACCCCGCTGGAAGGTCTGGTGATGGGTACGCGTTCCGGTGACATCGACCCGGCGATCATCTTCCACCTGCACGACACCCTGGGCATGAGCGTTGACCAGATCAACAAAATGCTGACCAAAGAGTCTGGCCTGCTGGGTCTGACCGAAGTCACCAGCGACTGCCGTTACGTTGAAGACAACTACGCAGAGAAAGAAGACGCTAAACGTGCAATGGACGTTTACTGCCACCGTCTGGCGAAATACATCGGCTCTTACACTGCGCTGATGGATGGCCGTCTTGACGCTGTTGTCTTCACCGGTGGTATCGGTGAGAACGCGGCCATGGTTCGCGAACTGTCCCTGGGCAAACTGGGCGTTCTGGGCTTTGAGGTTGATCACGAGCGTAACCTGGCTGCCCGCTTCGGCAAGTCTGGCTTCATCAACAAAGAAGGCACCCGCCCTGCTCTCGTTATCCCAACAAACGAAGAGCTGGTCATCGCGCAAGACGCGCACCGTCTGACTGCTTGATTCCACACCGCCAGCTCTGCTGGCGGTGCTGTTTTGTCACCCGCCACAATCAGGCGGTAACGAAAGAGGATAAACCGTGTCCCGTACTATTATGCTGATCCCTACCGGAACCAGCGTCGGCCTGACCAGCGTCAGCCTTGGCGTGATCCGTGCTATGGAACGCAAAGGCGTTCGTCTGAGCGTCTTTAAGCCAATCGCCCAGCCACGTGCCGGTGGCGATGCGCCAGACCAGACCACCACCATCGTTCGTAAGAACTCCAATCTGCCAGCGGCCGAACCGCTGAAGATGAACCACGTTGAATCTCTGCTCTCCAGCAACCAGAAAGACGTGCTGATGGAAGAGATCATCGCCAACTACCACGCCAATACAAAAGACGCGGAAGTTGTGCTGGTTGAAGGCCTGGTTCCGACCCGCAAACACCAGTTTGCCCAGTCGCTGAACTTCGAAATTGCGAAAACCCTGAACGCCGAGATCGTCTTTGTGATGTCTCAGGGCACAGATACCCCAGAGCAGCTGAAAGAGCGTATCGAACTGACCCGCAGCAGCTTCGGTGGTACTAAAAACACCAACATCACGGGCGTAATCGTCAACAAACTGAATGCGCCTGTGGATGAGCAGGGCCGTACGCGTCCTGACCTGTCCGAGATCTTCGACGACTCTTCCAAAGCGAAAGTCATTAAAGTTGACCCGGCTAAACTGCAGGAATCCAGCCCGCTGCCGGTTCTGGGCGCGGTGCCGTGGAGCTTCGATCTGATTGCCACCCGTGCCATCGATATGGCGCGTCACCTGAACGCCACCGTGATCAACGAAGGCGACATCAATACCCGCCGCGTGAAATCCGTGACCTTCTGCGCCCGCAGCATTCCGCACATGCTGGAGCACTTCCGTGCAGGTTCCCTGCTGGTAACCTCCGCAGACCGTCCAGACGTGCTGGTTGCTGCCTGCCTGGCCGCGATGAATGGCGTAGAAATCGGCGCTATCCTGCTGACCGGTGCTTACGAGATGGATCCACGCGTCAGCAAGCTGTGCGAACGCGCGTTCGCGACTGGCCTGCCGGTATTTATGGTCAACACCAACACCTGGCAGACCTCCCTGAGCCTGCAGAGCTTCAACCTGGAAGTGCCGGTTGATGACCACGAGCGTATCGAGAAAGTTCAGGAATACGTTGCAAGCTACATCAACGCAGACTGGATCGAATCCCTGACCGCAACCTCCGAGCGCAGCCGTCGTCTGTCTCCTCCGGCCTTCCGTTACCAGCTGACCGAGCTGGCGCGTAAAGCGGGCAAACGTGTTGTTCTGCCAGAAGGCGACGAACCACGTACCGTGAAAGCGGCAGCTATCTGTGCAGAGCGCGGCATCGCGACCTGTGTGCTGCTGGGTAACCCGGATGAGATTAACCGCGTTGCGGCATCCCAGGGCGTTGAGCTGGGTGCTGGCATCGAAATCGTTGATCCAGAAGTGGTTCGCGAAAGCTACGTTGCCCGTCTGGTCGAACTGCGTAAGAACAAAGGCATGACCGAAGCCGTTGCGCGTGAGCAGCTGGAAGACAACGTGGTGCTGGGTACGCTGATGCTGGAGCAGGACGAAGTTGACGGCCTGGTATCCGGTGCGGTTCACACTACCGCGAACACCATCCGTCCACCGCTGCAGCTGATCAAAACGGCTCCAGGCAGCTCTCTGGTTTCCTCCGTGTTCTTCATGCTGCTGCCTGAACAGGTTTACGTTTACGGCGACTGTGCGATCAACCCGGATCCAACCGCAGAGCAGCTGGCTGAAATCGCAATCCAGTCCGCGGACTCCGCGATTGCCTTCGGTATCGAACCACGCGTCGCGATGCTTTCCTACTCTACCGGCACTTCTGGTGCAGGTAGCGACGTAGAGAAAGTGCGTGAAGCGACCCGTATTGCACAGGAAAAACGCCCTGATCTGATGATCGACGGCCCGCTGCAGTACGATGCCGCAGTTATGGCTGACGTTGCGAAATCCAAAGCGCCAAACTCCCCGGTTGCAGGTCGCGCTACCGTGTTCATCTTCCCGGATCTGAACACCGGTAACACCACCTACAAAGCGGTACAGCGTTCAGCAGACCTGATCTCCATCGGGCCAATGCTGCAGGGTATGCGCAAACCTGTGAACGACCTGTCCCGTGGCGCGCTGGTAGACGATATCGTCTACACCATCGCGCTGACGGCGATCCAGTCTTCGCAGCAGCAGTAAATAAGGTCTTGCCGGATGGCGCTTCGCTTATCCGGCCTACAGGACCGTAGGCCCGGTAAGCGCTAGCGCCACCGGGCAACAAAAAGGCGACCGCTCACGGGTCGCCTTTTTTATTTACAGCAACTCTCGCGCCGCTGAAACGATGTCATGCGCCGTCAGGCCATACTCCTTCTGCAGGAATTCCTGCGTCCCTACCTGGCCATAACGCTCCTTCACCCCCACGCGACGCATCGGCACCGGGCAGGTCTCCACCAGCACTTCCGCCACCGCCGAGCCCAGCCCGTTGTGAATGCTGTGGTTTTCGCAGGTCACGATCCGCCCGGTTTTCTCGGCGTAGTTTTTCACCAGCATCCGGTCGATGGGCTTCAGGGTAAACATGTCTATCACTGCCGCGCTAACGCCCTCCTGCTCAAGCTGACGGGCCGCTTCCAGCGCTTCGGCCACCATAATGCCGTTGGCAATCAGGGTAATGTCGCTTCCTTCGCGCAGCACATTGCCTTTGCCGATGGTAAACGTTGAACCCGGGGCATACACGCTTGGCGCCTGCTTACGGATAGTACGCACCCAGTAGAACCCGTCGAGGTCGATAAGCTGGCGCAGTATGTCTTCAAACATCACCGCGTCGGTCACCTCCAGCACTACCGAATGCGCCAGACCGCGCACAATGCCCATATCCTCGAACGACATATGCGTCCCGCCGTTGTGGCAGGCCGTCACGCCCGCATCCGAGGCAATGACCTTCACGTTATTACGCTGGTAGTCCAGGGACATAAACAGCTGGTCGAAGCAGCGACGGCTGGCAAAGGCGGTAAAGGTATGAACAAACGGCTTGCGGCCGGTGAGTGACAGCCCGGCCGCGGTACCGATCACGTTGGCCTCCATAATGCCGCAGTTGATCACATGTTGCGGATAATCGCGCGCCACGCCGTCCATCGCCATTGAGCTCATCAGATCCGCTTCCAGGGCGATGATCTCGCTCCCGGCTTCAATCTGTTTTGCCACAAAGCCCGCGTAGACCTTACGCATCTCTATCACATCTTTCTGTCCTGCAGGTGCAACCTTAATCATGAGTTACCTCCAGCTGGCGGATCGCCTCGTCAAGGGCCGCTTTGCTCTCCGGGGTCAATCGCAGATGGTGCGAGTTACCCAGCTGTTCCAGATACGCCACTCCCTGTCCTTTGATGCTGTCGAGGATCACCACCCGCGGACGCGCATCCGCTGGCGGAACCGGTGCGGTGACCTTCAGCAGTGCCGGGATGTCATCTCCTTTCACCGTCACCACGTCAAAACCAAAGGCGCGGAATTTCCCTTCCAGATCGAACGCGCAGATGATCTCATCCAGCTCGCCATCAAGCTGTTGTTTGTTCCAGTCCACAAATATCGTCAGGTTGTTAAGACGATGGTGGGCAATAAACTGGAACGCTTCCCAGCACTGCCCTTCGTTCAGCTCGCCGTCACCGACGATGCAAAAGACCCGATTTGACCGCCCGGCCAGCTTATGCGACAGCGCCATGCCGCCCGCGATGGAGATCCCCTGGCCAAGCGAACCGGTCGTGGCATCCACACCGCGTGTTTTTAGCCGGTCCGGATGGCTTGGCAGGCGTGTGCCGTTCTGGTTAAGCGTGCTCAGCTCTTCCATCGGGAAATAGCCCTTAATCGCCAGCGTACTGTACAGGGCCGGTCCCGCATGGCCCTTCGACAGGACAAAGTAGTCTCGTTCTGGCCAGTCCGGGTCTGCCGGGTCAATTTTCATTACCGCACCGTACAGTACGGCCAGGGTTTCGACGACCGACATACTGCCGCCGTAGTGACCAAATCCCAGCTGCGTCAGCGATTTCAGGGTCTCGAGTCGAATTTGACGCGCGAGTTCGGTTATCTCATTCTCGTTCATGATTTGGCTCCGGTGTTTTCCTGCGCATTACCACCCGCAGATTTGTTTTTCGCTAACACGTTGTACGCCACCAGCAGCGCGAACAACGCAACGACAAGCCCGGTGATGGCCAGTGGTGACAGGAAGCGCGCCAGGTTGCCAAGCACAATCCCGACGGCGCCGAAGTCAGCGTCCGAGAAAGTGGTATTGGCAAAGCCAATGGCTCCCAGTACTGGCAGCAGCAGCACCGGCAGGAAGGTGATTAAGAGCCCGTTGGCAAAGGCGCCAATCATTGCCCCGCGACGTCCACCGGTGGCGTTACCAAACACGCCCGCGGTTGCGCCGGTGAAGAAGTGCGGCACCACGCCCGGCAGGATCAGCACCCAGTTAAACTGGCCGCAGATAATTAACCCCACGATCCCCCCGAGGAAGCTGAACAGGAAGCCAATCAGCACCGCGTTGGGCGCATACGGATAGACCACCGGGCAGTCCAGGGCCGGACGCGCATTGGGCACCAGTTTTTCTGAGAAGCCGGTAAAGGCCGGGACGATTTCTGCCAGAATCAGGCGTACACCCTGCAGGATGATGAACACCCCTGCGGCGAAGGTGATTGCCATGATAATGGCGTAGACCAGGTAGTTCTGACCGCCGCTGAAGGTCGCCTCGACGTATTCACGCCCGGCGCTCACCGCCATGATCAGGTAGATAATCATCATGGTCAGAGAGATGGAGATCGAGCTGTCACGCAGGAAGCTCAGGTTCTTCGGCAGGTTCATCTCTTCGGTTGAACGTGAACCTTTGCCGACCTTGCTGCCAATCCAGCCGGACAGCACGTAGCCCAGGGTGCCGAAATGGCCGAAAGCAATATCATCGTTGCCGGTAATGCGCTTCATGTAACGCTGCGCAATCGCCGGGAAGAAGGCCATGACCAGCCCGAGGATCAGCGACCCCGTAAAGACCAGCCCTACCCCTTCAAAGCCCGCAACCGTGAGGATCACCCCAATCATGCACGCCATGTAGAACGTGTGGTGTCCGGTCAGGAAGATATACTTCAGACGGGTAAAGCGGGCGACGAGAATATTGGCCACCATCCCAAACGCCATAATCAGCGCAGTCGAGGCCCCATATTTTTCCAGCGCAATGGAAACAATCGCTTCATTATTGGGAATAATGCCCTGGATATTAAAGGCGTGTTCAAACATACCGCCTAATGGATTTAATGACCCCACCAGCACGGTGGCGCCACCGCCCAGCACAATAAACCCGAGAATAGTTTTAATGGTCCCTTTTACAACGTCAGAAAAGGCTTTTTTCTGCGCAACGAGACCAATTAAGGCAATCAGGCCCACCAGCACGGAAGGGACTTTTAAAATATCGACAACGAAATTCAGCGTTTCAAGGATAAACATATCCACCTCGCCTTATCAGGGTTATTGTCTTTCGAACCAGGCACGCAGCTGCGCTTCAAGTTCGTTGATATCGATGATGTTGTTGATCACCACCAGCTGGTTTTCCGGCACGCTGGCGCTGGAGGCAATATCTTTCGCCATCACGAAAAGATCGGCCGCACCGGGCGTGGCTGAAGAGAGATCGGAGTGCTCAACCTCGGCGTCAATGTCCAGCTTCTTAAGCACTTTTTTAATATTCATTTCGACCATAAAACTACTGCCCAGGCCAGAACCGCATATAGCCATGATTTTCATTGTTGTCCCCTTTTTTGCGTAGAGTATGTCCCATCACGCTTGCGCGTAATGTGTGTGACGAGTCGGATTAAATAATTAAATCAGAAGCGGTCGATTATCTTTTTAATTTCCTCCAGGGTATTCGCCTGATGTAATTCCGCCATATCCTCATCGCTTGAAAATAATTCAGCCAGCGCAGAGATCATTTCGATATGGCTGTGTTTATCCGGTGCCGCCAGCATAACGATCACATCGACGGGATCAAATTCGCCTGCACCGAATGAAACGCCCTTCCTGAGTTTTAATAATGAGAGGCCCAGTCCTTTTGCCCCCTCTTCCGGCCGCGCATGCGGCATGGCCAGCCCTGGTGCCAGCACATAATAGGGTCCTAAAGTGTGGTGCTGCTCAATGATGGCCGTTACGTATTCCGGCGCAATGACCTGCAGCTCCAGCAACGGTTTCGCGCATATCTCCAGCGCCTGCGGCCAACTCTCAACGCTAGCCTGCAGCGTGATGGTTGTATCATATATCCACTTTTTGAGCATTTCCCCTCCCGGCATCGCGCTAAAGATGAACAAACTTTATTCAACGCATAACGAATTGGCTGCGATCGCGATCACAAAGATAGCGCTACCAAGATCTAACATTCAGAAGTGTGATAGCGCTATCAAATTAACATCCTGGCGCGAAATCACAGCAAAAAAAGGGATTTAAGGCGTATACTGCCTGTCACGTGAAGCGAAGGATGAAATGAGTGGCGTCCTGTCAGCAGGAAGGTGTATGTCTCTAACCCGAAAACGGCGCAGTACCGGTAAAGTGACACTTGCCGATGTCGCACAGCTTGCCGGTGTGGGCACAATGACCGTGTCCCGTGCTCTCCGCACGCCTGAACAGGTTTCCGATAAACTGCGAGAAAAAATAGAAGCCGCGGTACAAGAGTTAGGCTATATGCCGAATCTTGCAGCCAGTGCGCTGGCTTCGGCCTCGTCGTGGACGATCGCGATGGTCGTCCCCAATCTTTCCGAAGCCGGTTGTTCCGAAATGTTCGCCGGGCTCCAGCAGGTGTTACAGCCCGCCGGCTATCAGATCATGCTGGCCGAATCCCAGCATCGTCTTGAACAGGAAGAGAAATTGCTGGAAACGCTGCTGGCGTCAAATATCGCCGCAGCGATTTTGCTCAGCGTCGAACATACTGACACCGTGCGTCACTGGCTAAAAAACGCCTCGATTCCGGTGATGGAGATGGGCGCCATGCGCGCCGATCCTATCGATATGAATATCGGGATTGATAACGTCGCGGCCATGTATGAACTCACGGAAATGGTCATCAAACGCGGCTACCAGAACATCGGCCTGCTGTGTGCCAACCAGGAGCAGTGGATTTTCCAGCAGCATTTGCAGGGCTGGTACAAAGCGATGCTGCGCCACCATATGTCGCCTAACCGGGTGATTAACGCCGCCATGCCGCCGAGCTTTTCGACGGGGGCCGCACAACTTCCTGAATTTCTGCTGGCGTGGCCGGAGCTGGATGCGCTGGTTTGCGTCTCAGATGAACTGGCCTGTGGCGCGCTGTACGAGTGCCAGCGCAGGCGGATCAAGGTGCCGGACGATCTGGCCGTGGTCGGGTTTGGCGACAGCGACGTCAGCCGTGTCTGTCAGCCGCCGCTGACGACGATGGCAGTACCCCATCGTAAGATTGGTATTGAAGCGGGACGTGCATTGCTGGAACGTCTGAATGACGGAGACTGGCGCGATCAGAAACCCATCGCATCCAGTCTGTGTCTGAGGGAGAGCTGCTAAAGCTTATTCGGCCTCTTCTTCTTTCTCAGATTTGGTCGATTCGTTTTTGGCGTTGCGGGTCATCCACAGCGCCAGTGCTTTTAACGAATCCGGCGTGAACTCGTCACAACGCGCGGTGATCTCTTCCGGCGTCATCCAGCTCACTTCGCTCACTTCTTCTTCCTGCAGGGCGAACGGCCCGTGGGAAACGCAGCTAAACAGCCCGCCCCAGACACGGCAATGTTCGTCTTCAAAATAGAACTGCCCATGTTCGGCAAACGGTACGCCCGCAATGCCTAGCTCTTCTTCCGCTTCACGGCGTGCGGAATCCAGCAGGACCTCATCCGCCTGAACGACACCGCCCGCAGTGGCATCCAGCATACCAGGGAGAAAATCTTTGGTGTCCGTGCGGCGTTGAACCAAAATTTTGCCCATGCCGTCATGAACAACAATATACGTCGCACGATGACGCAGGCGTTCAGCGCGCATTTGTTCGCGGCTGGCCTGCGCGATCACTTCATTCTCTTCGTTGACAATGTCAACCCACTCTGTACTTGCCAAATGACTCTGCTCCACCATCGGGAAACCTTCTCGTCTAAGCGCTCTTACGGCGCGTTTACAGTTGAGGTGTAACTTACGGATTAATCGCTACCTGTGCAATAACTTGCTGATCATTAAGTGCGATAACGCTTAACGTATGCTCATCAAGCATGCCATAGCTCGCCGGGTATCCGCCTTTCGGAATGCTGACCGAACCTGGGTTGAAGTGATAAATCTCCCCGCGTTTTTCTGCTACCGGAATATGAGTATGGCCGTAAACCAGGACATCGCCAGCGGCCAGCGCCGGGAGATTATCCGGGCTAAAAAGATGACCATGGGTGAGGAACAGACGGCATTTTTCCAGCAGCACCTGTTGCCACGGAGCGGTCATGGGGAAGTGCAGCAGCATCTGGTCCACTTCGCTGTCGCAGTTACCGCGCACGGCAATAATGCGCGAGGCATAGGGGTTGAGTTTTTCCGCCACCTGCGCAGGGGCATAGCCTTCCGGCAATGCGTTACGTGGACCATGGTTCAACACGTCACCCAGAATAACCAGCCACTGCGCCCCACTTTGTGCGAACAGGGAAAGAACGCGCTCGGTCGCGGGCAGCGATCCATGGATATCCGACGCAAACATCAGTTTCATCAGTCACTCCTCAGAAAAACAGACTGCCCTTATCATACCTTAAGCGCCAGGGCTTATCAGCCGACGCGCTTAGCGGAGAGTGCCACATAGCGCTGCACCGACGCACGTTGCCACTGGAAAGTGGCGTAATCCACCAGCAGCTGGGGGACGTCATCGCCGTTAAGGATCAAGCGGTTCAGCATCAGCGCCAGGTCGGTATCGGCAATACACCATTCGCCAAACAGGTTCGGGTTACCGTGGGCCAGCAGCGAGGTGGCGGTGTCAATCAGCTTTTGCGCGCTCTGCGCCCCCTCAGTACTTAGGGCGGGCTTTTTCACACCCGCAAATACCACATCCGTGGAGCGTTCAACGCGAATCGGCACCAAATCGCTGCGTAACCACGCCTGGATTTGCCGTGCCCGGGCCCGCTTTTGCAGATCGTGAGGATAAATACGCTCCCACTCTGGTGGCGCGAACCGATCTTCCAGGTATTCATCGATCGCCGACGATTCGCTCAGGGCGAAACCATCAATGTCCAGTACCGGCACGCGCCGGGTCAGATCGTAGCCCTGCCACTGCGGTTTCAGGTGTTCACCGCCGTCCAGATCAACGGTTTTCAGGCTAAATGACAGCCCTTTTTCCGCCAGCGCCACGTACACGCTCATGACATAGGGTGAAAAGAATTGGGCATCGGACCACAACGTGATTACAGGCTGGTTCATAACATCCTCATCGGCTGATCGGTATTCCCTCAACATATAGTCTCTTTACGCCGCTGTCACTTGATGAAAACTCACGATTTTGCACAACCACCTATACTGATTGGTCATGGCATTACACTTCACACTGACAGGAGTTGAGAATGATCGACCTTTATTACGCCCCTACTCCAAACGGCCATAAGATCACCCTCTTTCTTGAAGAAGCCGAGCTGGAATACAGGATCATCCGCGTGGATATCAGCAAAGGCGATCAGTTCAGGCCTCTCTTTCTGGCCATCTCACCGAACAACAAAATCCCGGCCATCATCGATAACCTGCCAGCTGATGGCGGCAAACCGTTGAGCCTGTTTGAATCCGGGGAGATTTTGCTGTATCTGGCGGAGAAAACCGGCAAACTGCTGAGCGAGGAACTGCGCGAGCGTCACCACACGCTACAGTGGCTGTTCTGGCAGACAAGCGGCCTGGGCCCGATGCTGGGGCAGAACCACCACTTTACCGCTTACGCGCCACAACCCATCCCGTATGCGATAGAGCGCTATCAGGTGGAAACGCAGCGGCTGTACGGCGTACTGAACCGTCGGCTGGAAAAATCACCGTGGCTCGGGGGCGATCATTACAGTATCGCCGATATCGCCTGCTGGCCGTGGGTGAATACCCATGAACGTCACCGTATTGATTTAGCCTCTTACCCGGCGGTTAACAACTGGTTTGAACGTATCCGCACCCGCCCGGCGACCGAGCGTGCGATGAAAAAAATCCAGGAGATTTAGGCCTGCGCCCGGTTGGGCGCGTGTCAGGCTCTCATGTATTATGGGGAGGAAATACTGACACGGAGAAGACCTGCAATGTCGCAGCATGACGCTATTATTCGTATAAAAAATTTACGCTTACGTACTTTTATCGGTATCAAAGACGAGGAGATCGCCAACCGTCAGGATATCGTGATTAATGTGGTTATCCACTATCCGGCAGACAAAGCGAGAGGCAGTGAAGATATCAATGACGCGCTGAACTATCGCACGATTACGAAAAGCATCATTCAGTACGTGGAAAATAACCGCTTCTCTCTGCTGGAAAAATTAACTCATGATGTGCTCGACATCGCACGCGAACATCACTGGGTCACTTATGCTGAAGTAGAGATCGATAAACTTCACGCCCTGCGTTATGCCGACTCCGTCTCCATGACGTTAAGCTGGCAGCGCCGGGCGTAAACCTGGAGGTTGTATGAAGATTCTGCTGACCGGCGGTACAGGCCTGATTGGCCGTCATCTCATTGCGCGCCTGCAGGCGTTACATCACGACATTACCGTGGTAACGCGCAGCCCTGAGAAAGCGCGCCAGGTGCTGGGTGCCGGTATCGACATCTGGAAAAATCTGGCTGACCGGCAGAATCTGGACGGTTTTGACGCCGTCATCAACCTGGCCGGTGAACCTATCGCCGACAAACGCTGGACGGAAGAGCAAAAACAGCTGTTATGCAGCAGCCGCTGGAACATCACCGAAAAGCTGGTCGAGCTCATCCGTAACAGCCATACCCCGCCATCGGTACTGATTTCCGGTTCTGCGGTAGGCTATTACGGCGATCTCGGTGAGGTGGTCGTGACCGAAGAAGAGCCGCCGCACAACGAGTTTACCCATAAGCTCTGCGCTCAGTGGGAACGTATTGCCTGTGCTGCCCAGAGCGATAATACCCGCGTGTGCCTGCTGCGTACCGGCGTCGTTCTCGCGCCGAAAGGCGGCATTCTGGCGAAAATGCTTCCTCCGTTCCGGCTCGGACTGGGCGGCCCCATCGGTAATGGCCGTCAGTATCTGCCGTGGATCCACATCGACGATATGGTCAACGGTATTCTCTGGCTGCTGGATAACGATCTGCGTGGGCCGTTCAATATGGTTGCGCCGTACCCGGTGCGTAACGAGCAGTTTGCCCACGCGCTGGGCCATGCCCTGCATCGCCCGGCGATTTTACGCGTGCCCGCAACGGTGATTCGCCTGATGATGGGTGAAGCGTCCGTGCTGGTGCTGGGCGGGCAGCGCGCGCTGCCTAAACGGCTGGAAGCGGCCGGGTTTGCGTTTCGCTGGTATGACTTAGAAGAGGCGTTGAGGGATGTGGTGGGGTGAATATGTTACATTTGTACGCCATGTCCCGATGAAATGGCGTAACAATGGCAACCATTACCACACCCCGGCTTCACCTCACCCCTTTCGAACCCACTGACTGGGCCTTCTTCCGCTCGTTGCGGGAAGATCGCAATATCATGCGTTACATGGCCGCCATCGCGCCGGAAAAAGAGACCCGGCGCGTATTTGCTGCGCGCTTAACGGCGGCGCACGTTTTTGTGATTCGTTTTCATGATGATGACACGCCGCTGGGCGATATCGGCCTGCAGATCAGCCCAGAGAATCGTGAAGAGGCTGATATTGGCTATACGGTTGTGCCTGCCGCGCAGGGGAAAGGTATCGCCAGTGAGGCGTTGCGCGCGGTATGTGAATATGCGTTTAACCAGACCGGCGTGAAAGCGATTAACGCCTACGTACTGGCGGACAACGGCGGGTCGGTGCGGGTGCTGGAGAAGGCGTACGAGATTGACGGCGTACGGTATGACGACTGGGTGTATCGGCTGGAGTGCGGTGCGGTCTGATGCCCTCACCCCGGCCCTCTCCCACAGGAGAGGGAGAAAACCCAGCCTGTAGGCCCGGTAAGCGAAGCGCCACCGGGCGATTGGGCTGCACTGTGGCCCTCTCCCTGGAGGAGAGGGAGAGGAGGCAAAACCTACTTCAAAGAGCCCTTCAGGAACTGCTGCAAACGCGGGCTTTGCGGATTCGCCAGCACCTCATCCGGATGTCCCTGCTCTTCGATTTTCCCCTGATGCAGGAAGATCACGTGGTTCGAGACGTTGCGGGCAAAGCCCATCTCGTGCGTTACCACGACCATGGTTTTACCCTCTTCCGCCAGCTTCTGCATGATGCGCAGTACTTCGCCAACCAGTTCCGGGTCAAGTGCTGAGGTCGGTTCGTCGAACAGCAATACTTCAGGCTCCATCGCCAGCGCGCGGGCGATAGAGACACGCTGCTGCTGACCACCAGAGAGATGCACCGGGTACTTTATCTGCTGTCGCTCATCGATACCCACTTTCGCCAGGTATTTCACCGCGCGCTCACGGGCCTCCTGCTTGCTTAAACCCAGCACCTGAACCGGTGCTTCCATCACGTTCTCCAGCACCGTCATGTGGCTCCAGAGGTTGAAGTGCTGGAAAACCATTGTCAGTCGCGTGCGCAGCAGGCGCAGCTGGTTCTTATCTGCCACCTTCAGTTGGCCGTCTTTATCCCGGGTCAGATTGATATTCTGCCCGCTCACCACAATTGAGCCTTCACTCGGCTTTTCGAGGAAGTTGATGCAGCGCAGGAAGGTACTTTTCCCCGAGCCGGATGATCCGATAATACTGATCACGTCGCCTGCATTTGCCTGCAGCGACACCCCTTTCAGCACTTCATGTTCGCCGTAGCGTTTGTGCAAATCAATTACGTTTAATTTGTTCTCAGCCATCATCATTCTCAGTGCGTCGAAGAGGGTTTTATATGCTGCAACCAGCGCTTTTCTGCCTTACGGAACAGGCTAATCAGGACGTATGAAATAATCAAATAGAGCACTGCCGCAATGCCAAACGCGGTAAACGGCTGATAGGTCGCAGAGTTGATATCGCGGGCGATTTTAAGCAGGTCCGGCACCGTGGCGGTAAAGGCCAGCGCGGTGGAGTGGAGCATTAAAATCACTTCGTTACTGTAGGCTGGCAATGCGATACGCAGCGCCGACGGCAGAATAATGCAGCGGTACAGTTTCACCGACGAGAAACCGTACGCGCGCGCCGCTTCGATTTCTCCGTAAGGAACGGAGCGGATAGCCCCGGCGAAAATCTCGGTGGTGTAGGCGCAGGTGTTGAGCGTCAACGCCAGCACCGTACAGTTCAGGCCGCTGCGGAAGAAGGCGTTCAGCATCTCGGTGCCTTTCACAATCTCCAGCGTATACATGCCCGAATAGAACACCAGCAGCTGTACGTAAAGTGGTGTACCACGGAATACGTAGGTAAACAGCCAGATCGGGAACTGAATAAATTTATTGTTCGACACGCGGCCAATGGCAAGAAACACCGCCAGAATGCCACCCATCACCACCGAAGAGATCAGCAGCCACAGCGTAATGGCCACGCCGGTAAAGCGATAGCCGTCCGTCCACAGCAGCGATTTCCAGTATTCCTGAATAATCTCAATCACAGGTCAGCCCTCTTCACACCCACGGAGTAGCGACGTTCGAGCAGAAGCAGCACACCATTGGAGACCGTCGTAAAAACCAGATAGATCACGCCACACACTACCGCAAAGTAGAACGGCTCCCAGGTACTTTTACCGGCAAGCTGCGTGGCCTTTACCACATCTTCAAGCCCCAGCAGAGAGACCAGCGCCGTGGCCTTGAGGATAACCTGCCAGTTGTTGCCAATGCCCGGAAGCGCGTAGCGCATCATGGCCGGGAACATAATCCGGCGAAACGTCTGGGAGGAGGTAAAACCGTAGGCGGTCGCCGCTTCTATGTGTCCTTTCGGTACCGCCATATAAGCACCGCGGAAAGTTTCGGTAAAGTACGCGCCGTAGATAAAACCGAGAGTGATAATACCGGCCACCATCGGGTCGATATCGATCTGCTCCATTCCCATGGCGTCCGTCACGCTGTTAAGCGCGATCTGCAGCCCGTAAAAGATAAGCAGCATCAGCACCAGATCGGGAACGCCGCGAATCAGCGTGGTATAACCTTCAAAAATCAGCGCCAGCGGTTTGTTAGCCGAAAGCTTCGCCCCTGCGCCTGCCAGACCTATCAGCACCGCCAGCACCACGGAGCTGATAGCCAGCTCAAGGGTGACAAGCGCGCCCTGTAAAATAACGCCAGAAAATCCGTACAGCATACCGCGAGCCCTGTCGTATCGTGAGTGATGGACCGTGTCTTATCCCCTCCCTGAGCGGGAGGGGCCGCACGTTATTTGACGGGGCGATTAGCCGCCGTAAACATTAAAATCGAAGTACTTTTTCGCCAGTTTGTCGTACGTGCCGTCAGCGCGCATTTCAGCAAACGCTTTGTTCAGCGCTTCGCGCAGCTCGTTGTCTTCTTTACGCAGGCCCATACCGGTGCCGACACCAAACAACTTCACATCTTTAATGGATGGGCCGCCAAATTTGTAATCTTTACCTACCGGCGTCTTCAGGAAGCCTTCGCTCGCGGCGACTTCATCCTGGAAAGCGGCGTCGATACGGCCTGCCGTCAGATCAGCGTAGATATTTTCCTGGCCCTGATAAGAGACGATTTCAATCCCCTTCGGTGCCCAGTGTTCATTACCGTAGGTTTCCTGGGTAGTGCCCTGCAGCACGCCCACGCGTTTGCCTTTCAGTGATTCGAGGGTAGGCTGGATATCAGACGATTTAGCCACCACCAGACGAGAATCTGCCGCATAGAGTTTGTCGGTGAAGGCAATCTCCTGCTGACGTTTTTCAGTGATGGAAAGCGAGGACATGATAACGTCGATTTTTTTGGCTTTCAGTGATGGGATCAGTGCATCCAGCGGGTTCTCAACGTAGGTACACTGCGCTTTGATGCGTTTGCACAGCTCATTGGCCAGATCAATGTCAAAACCGACCAGTTCACCCTTCGAATTCTTAGATTCGAACGGGGCATAGGTAGGGTCGGTACCAATACGAATTTTCTGCGGAATTGCTGCGAACGCCGCGGTAGCGCTGGAAAAGGCCAGCACCAGAGATAACGACAACACGAGTTTTTTCATATCTGTCCTCAACAAACTGTCTTCTTACGTGATTTTTACGACGACGGGGTGGTGCTAATGTGCCATCAATCCACGCCATCAGGCAAAGATTAATGCCTTTCAGGCGAGATTTTTTGCATGATAAATGCGTAAGTATGCACACAGCGATCCAATACGGTGCACGAAACGCACCATATTGGATCAATCACACCCGCAATGCACCAGAACAGTGCACCATCATCGAGTATCAATCACCGTAGACGTTGAAGTCGAAGTATTTCTTCGCCAGTTTGTCGTAGGTACCGTCTTTGCGCAGTTCTGCAAACGCTTTGTCGAAGGCGGCTTTCAGCTCGGTATCATCTTTACGCAGGCCAATACCGGTGCCGTCACCAAAGTATTTTTTGTCTTTCACGGACGGGCCAGCAAAGGCGTAGTCTTTACCTGCCGGCTGTTTCAGGAAGCCTTCACTTGCGGCAACCTCATCCTGGAATGCCGCATCCAGACGACCGGCCGCCAGGTCAGAATAAATCAGATCCTGGTTCTGGTAAGCCACCATGTCAACGCCCTTCTCACGCCAGTTTGCATTGGCATAACCTTCCTGAGTCGACCCCTGCAGCACGCCGACATGCTTGCCTTTCAGGGAGTCAATGGTTGGCTGAATGGGGGAGCCTTTTGCCGCAATCAGACGGGAATCCGCGGCGTAGAGCTTGTCAGAGAAGGCAATCTCCTGCTGACGTTTTTCGGTGATGGAAAGAGAAGAGATAATGGCGTCGATTTTCTTGGCTTTCAGCGACGGAATTAACGCGTCAAAGTCGCTGCCCACCCATGTGCATTTCACCGCAATGCGTTTGCACATCTCATTACCCAGATCGATATCAAACCCTACGAAATCGCCTTTCGCATCCTTGGAAGAGAATGGCGCGTAGGTTGCGTCTGTACCGATACGCACTGTCTGTGGAAGCGCTGCATAGCTACCTGCTGCTGCACTTAACCCCACCAGCAAAGACAGAGCCAGAACCGTCTTCTTCATACATTTACCCTCAAGTACCGTGATTTTATTATGTATTGTGTTGTGTGTTGTGTTGCAGGCTTCTCTTGCAGGTCTTATGCCACATTGCCGTCGGGTCAAAACTTCGACGTTAAATATGTTAATAAAACGTTGCGATATTGCCTTAATGGTGAAAGATAGCAGGTCTGCCGAACGAACCGGAAAGAGAAAAAGGGAAAAAACGAATTAAATGTCGAGGATATGATCGCCGTTGCAATTTTGCCCTGAAACAGGGCATCGTCTCTGTTCATGCACGCTGTTTGTGCACAGAATCAGGCGCCCTGCCAGCGGGTGAAGAGGTCTTCGGGCAGGTCGATATCAAACTGATCCAGCACGCGGTTCACTGTCTGATTAATCACGTCATCGAGCGAGGCCGGACGATGATAAAACGCCGGCACCGGCGGCATGATCACCGCGCCCAGTTCAGCGGCCTGGGTCATTAAACGCAGATGCCCCAGATGCAGCGGCGTTTCGCGCACGCAAAGCACCAGAGGACGACGCTCCTTCAGCACCACGTCCGCCGCACGCGTCACCAGCGTGTCGGTATAGCTGTTAACGATGCCGGAGAGGGTCTTAATTGAACAAGGCAATATCACCATGCCCGCGGTTTTAAACGAGCCGGAGGAGATGCTGGCAGCGATATCGCGGGCATCGTGTACCACATCCGCCAGCCCCTGGACATCGCGCAGGGAGAGATCGGTTTCGAGGGAGAGGGTCTGACGCGCAGCCTGGCTCACCACCAGATGGGTTTCGACTTCCGCCACGTCACGCAGCACCTGCAGCAGACGCACGCCGTAGATCGCGCCACTGGCGCCGCTAAGCCCAACAATGAGTCGTTTCATGATTTTCGCCCTTACTGATTTCAGGGCAGACTGTGCAGGATTTTGCGGGGAGTTGCAAGTGAGGGCGAAGGCCCTCACCTGCCTGCACAATTAACCTTCGTTGTGCATCTCTAAGCTTTCGAGATCGTTTTGCAGCTGGACGGCTTTCGCATCGTCGTTGCGCAGCGAATCGAGATAGTCCAGATACTGCTGATCAACATCTTTGGTGACGTAAACCCCGTTAAACACGGAACATTCAAACTGCTGAATATCCGGGTTCTCGGCGCGCACCGCGTCGATAAGATCGTTCAGATCCTGGAAAATCAGGCCATCGGCACCGATGATCTGGCGAATCTCGTCCACTTCACGGCCGTGGGCAATCAGCTCGTTCGCGGTAGGCATATCAATGCCATACACGTTCGGGAAGCGAATCTCTGGCGCCGCAGAGGCCAGATACACTTTCTTCGCACCGGCTTCACGCGCCATCTCGATAATCTGCTCTGAGGTGGTGCCACGTACAATGGAGTCATCCACCAGCAGCACGTTCTTGTCGCGGAACTCAGCGCGGTTAGCGTTCAGTTTACGACGCACGGACTTACGGCGCAGCTGCTGACCCGGCATGATAAAGGTACGGCCAACGTAGCGGTTCTTCACGAAGCCCTGACGGTATGGCTTATCCAGAATGCGGGCGATTTCCAGCGCGATATCACAGGACGTTTCCGGGATAGGAATGACCACGTCGATGTCCAGATCGTCCCACTCGCGGGCAATCTTCTCACCCAGCTTGGTTCCCATGTTCACGCGGGCGCTGTAGACGGAGATCTTATCGATAAACGAGTCCGGACGGGCAAAATACACGTATTCGAACAGGCACGGGTTGCTGACCGGGTTGTCTGCACACTGGCGGGTAAACAGCTGGCCCTTCTCAGTGATATAGACCGCTTCGCCAGGGGCTACATCACGCAAGAATTCGAAGCCCAGGGTGTCCAGCGCCACGCTTTCAGAGGCAACCATATATTCGGTACGGCCATCACCCAGGTCACGCTTACCGAGCACCAGCGGGCGGATACCGTTTGGATCGCGGAAGGCGACCATTCCGTGACCGATAATCATCGCCACGCAGGCGTAGGCACCGCGGATCTGGCGGTTTGTCGCAGCAACGGCGGCAAAGATATTGTCTGCTTCCAGCGGATAGTGGCGGAAATTATCCAGCTCGCTCGCGAACACGTTGAGCAGGATTTCTGAATCAGAGGTGGTGTTAATGTGGCGACGTTTCTCTTCAAACAGCTTTTTACGCAGCTCATGCGCGTTGGTCAGGTTGCCGTTGTGAGCAAGCGTGATGCCATACGGTGAGTTGACGTAGAAAGGCTGTGCCTCAGAGGCGCTGGAACTGCCAGCAGTAGGATAACGAACGTGACCGATCCCCATATTACCTTGCAGACGCTGCATATGGCGGGCTTCAAACACATCGTTTACCAGGCCATTCGCCTTACGTAAACGGAAGCAGTTGTTTGCATCAATGGTGATGATACCCGCAGCATCCTGCCCACGGTGCTGAAGCACCGTTAACGCGTCATAAATCGACTGGTTTACCGGCATGAAACCGGCGATACCGACAATACCGCACATTCGTCTTTTCCTCGTTAAGCCACATCTCAGAGCGGGTTACGCTCTGGGCAAGAAACTCGACGAGCTTTGCAGATAGTCAAAGAACCACCTGATGATGAAGCTGAACTCTGGAATGAGCTGCGATTTCTGCCAGTCTTCGCTTTTGGAGAACCCGGTAAAGGTATCCAGGAAGAACAGTATCGCGGCCACAATCAGCACGCCTCGTAATGCCCCGAAACAGATCCCGAGCACCCTGTCCGTTCCTGACAGACCGGTTTTCTCGACCAGCTGACCTATCACGTAATTCACGATAGCGCCGACAATCAGCGTCGCGATAAACAGCACCGCGATGGCGATTCCATTTCGGACCAGTTCATCTTCAAAGCCCGTGAACCAGACAGACAGGTAAGTGTAGTAATGACTGGCAACAAAGAAAGCACAACCCCAAGTCACCAGCGATAACGCTTCACGAACAAAGCCACGGATCAGGCTAACCAGACAGGAAAAACCAATCACCGCAATGATGGCGTAATCAATCCAGACCATATGTGTCCCACGATTTAACGCCCTGTCATCCAGTTCGGGGCGAATTCTAACAGAAAAAGAAAACGTTTGCGTAGGGATTTCCTTCCCGCGCGTAAATAAAAAAGGCGCTGAAAAAATGTTCAACGCCGTTGGCTTATTACGTCTCTTTGGACGTCTGCCACTCCCCCTCACCCTCTCCCCTTTGGGAAGAGGGCCGGGGTGAGGGGAACCTTATCAGTTCGCGCTGTAGTTCATCACCACACCGCTCAGGCCAGAGATCTGCTTCAGCTCACCGAGCGAGCCTTTGAGCTTATCCTTAGACGCTTCTGGCCCCACAAGGATACGGGTGATTTTACCCTGCACCGGCGTGGAAGGTGAAGTGTAAACGCGATAACCCGCACTGCGCAGCTTACCCACTACCTCATTGACCTTATCGGCATTTTTCAGCGCACCCAACTGCACAACGTAGGCTTTACCCGTCGGTGCAGCCTCTTGCTGGGCCGGTTTTGCCGCAGGCGGCGTCTCTGAAGCCGCGGCCAGTTGTTCTGCTGCTTTATCCCGCTGCGGTTTCGGCTGTGTTTTTTCCACCGGCTTCGGTTTTTCAACCGGTTTCGGCTGCTCTACCGGCACCGGATCGATTTCGATGTTGTTATTCGCCGCCAGACGAGACGGATCGAGGGACGGCGCGGCCGCATCCCCGGCACGCACCTCTTCAGCCGCCCCTTCCGGCGGCTGAGCAGGCAGCGCCTGGGTCGCCGCAGGCAGCATATCCGGTTCGTCGCGATCGCCCGGCTTCGGCACCAGCGGAATGGCTGCAAATTCATCCTGGTAATGCTTTTTCTGCCCGTCGAGCAGACCCGGGAGGATAATCACCCCGAGCGCGACCAGCACAATGGTTCCTGTTAAACGGTTCTGAAACTTACTCGCCACCGGTTCTCCCCGCGTCCATCACTTCCATGACATGTGCCACCGTGTGGAACGAACCACACACCAGCACGGTATCTTCTGGTTTAGCATCCGCCATCGCGGCTTGCCAGGCCTGAGCCACGCTATTGTAGATTGCGCCTTTGCCGAGATGTTCCAGCAACTGCTCAGCCGTCGCACCGCGCGGCCCCTCCAGAGGAGCACAATACCAGCTATCGACCACACTCTCCATGCAAGCCAGCGTACCGCCGATATCTTTATCATGAAGCATACCGATAACCGCCAGCACGCGCCCGGTTTTTGGTAACGATTTGAGACGCGCGGCGAGATACGCCGCAGCATGCGGGTTATGCGCGACATCCAGTATCAGCCGCGGAGCGTCGCTGACAATCTGAAAACGCCCGGGCAGAATCGCATTCTGAATACCGTCGCGGATGGCCTGTTCGCTCACCGCCAGCCCGCTTGCGCGCAATGCCGCCAGGGCGGTGGCGGCATTAGGTTGCGGTACCTGCGGCAGGGGCAGATTCTCCAGCGTTCCCTGCGCATCGGTGAAGCGCCAGCCGTTGTTCTGAACCTCATACTGCCAGTCCACACCCCGGCGCAGCAGGTGAGCGCCCTTCTCTTTTGCCACGTCGGCAATGGTGTGCGGCATATCCGGCTCGCCAACCACCGCGGGCTTATTCGTGCGGAAAATACCGGCCTTCTCACGGCCAATACTTTCGCGATCGGGGCCCAGCCAGTCGGTATGATCCAGGGCAATGCTGGTGACCACCGCCACATCGGCATCCACCATATTGGTGGCATCCAGACGCCCGCCGAGGCCCACTTCCAGAATCACCACGTCCAGTTGCGCCTGTTTAAACAGCCACAGCGCCGACAGAGTGCCGTATTCGAAATAGGTTAATGAAATCTCACCGCGCGCCGCTTCAATTTCTGCGAACGACGCCGTATGCGCAGACTCTGGCAGTTCGCTGTTTTGCACGCGAACCCGCTCGGTATAACGTACCAGGTGCGGAGAGCTGTAGACACCAACCTTGTAACCGGCAGCCATCAGGACAGCTTCAAGCGTACGGCAGGTGGTGCCTTTACCGTTGGTTCCGGCGACGGTAAAAACAAACGGCGCAGGTTTCAGCACATCGAGACGCGCAGCAACCTGGCTTACGCGTTCAAGCCCCATATCAATGGTTTTACTGTGCAGGTTTTCCAGATAAGAAAGCCACGTGGCCAGGGGCGACGTGGCTTGGGGAATGCTTTTATTTTCCATGATGCCCGGTTGTCATTAACAGTTTATAAAGCAAAAGGGCAGCGCCAACCGGCCCTGCCCTTTTCAGTTATCAGGCCTCGGGTTCCTGATCCGGTACTACCACGCCTTCGCGCGGCTCATCCGGGTTCGGCGCCGGCAGATTCATCAGCTTCGCCAGGATGCTCGCCAGTTTCAGGCGCATTTCCGGGCGGCGGACGATCATGTCAATCGCGCCTTTCTCAATGAGGAACTCACTGCGCTGGAAGCCCGGCGGCAGTTTTTCACGTACGGTCTGCTCAATAACGCGAGGACCAGCAAAGCCGATCAGCGCTTTTGGCTCAGCGATGTTCAGATCGCCCAGCATCGCAAAGCTTGCAGAGACGCCACCCATGGTTGGGTCGGTCAGTACAGAGATGTACGGCAGACCGCGCTCCTGCATTTTAGCCAGCGCAGCAGAGGTTTTCGCCATCTGCATCAGGGACATCAGCGCTTCCTGCATACGTGCACCGCCAGAGGCGGAGAAGCAGATCAGCGGGCAGTTGTCTTCCAGCGCCTGCTCAACAGCACGCACAAAGCGCGCACCGACCACGGAACCCATTGAGCCACCCATGAAGGAGAACTCAAACGCGGCGGCCACTACCGGCATCTCGTGCAGGGTGCCTTTCATCACGACCAGCGCGTCTTTCTCGCCGGTCTCTTTCTGTGCAGAGGCCAGACGATCTTTATATTTTTTGGAATCACGGAACTTGAGCACATCTTTTGGCTCAAGCTCGCTACCCAGTTCTACCAGAGAACCTTCGTCCAGCAGGCTGTGCAGGCGATTACGCGCCGTCATGCGCATGTGGTGGTCACACTTCGGACACACCTCAAGATTGCGTTCCAGTTCTGCGCGATACAGAACCTGACCACAGCTATCACACTTCGTCCATACCCCTTCAGGAATGCTCGCTTTACGCGTTGGGGTAATGTTGCTTTTAATTCGTTCAATCCAGCTCATTGATAACCTTTCTGCCTGAACCTGGTCGTATGCCAGTTTTGCTGTAAGAGGCGAATAATGCCATTTTTGCCTCCAACAGACCATGAATGTTGCACATTAAAACATAACAGCCCGAAACTTTGGATAAAAAAGTGGTCGAACCGCCTGCGTGCATTTACTTCGCTTGCTTTGCTGCCGCGCGCTTGTGACGAATAATTTCGATAACACCCGGTAAAACAGAAAGCACAATAATCGCTACAATCAGTAACTTAAGGTTTTCCTGAACTACAGGGAGATCGCCAAACAGGTAGCCTGCATAGGTAAAGAGCAGCACCCACAGCAGCGCGCCAATGACGTTGTATGCCGCAAAATGACGATAGGACATGTGCCCCATTCCCGCCACAAATGGCGCAAATGTACGCACAATAGGCACAAAACGCGCAAGGATAATAGTTTTTCCACCGTGGCGCTCATAAAACGCATGGGTTTTATCTAAATAGCTACGACGGAATATTTTTGAGTCCGGATTGCTGAATAAGCGCTCACCGAAGACCCGTCCAATGGTGTAGTTGACCGCGTCACCGACAATTGCGGCGATCACCATCAGCACCACCATTATGTGCACATTCAAATCGTTGCCAGGCAGCGCAGATAACGCCCCCGCGACGAACAGCAGCGAATCCCCCGGTAGAAACGGCGTGACTACCAGACCGGTTTCACAGAACAGAATGAGGAACAGAATGGCATACACCCAGACGCCATACTGCGCGACCAGCTCCGCCAGGTGAACATCAATATGCAGAATGAAATCAATCAGAAAACGTATTACGTCCATATTGTCTAAGCCTTAATTGCACCTTTGTTTAGTCCGCCAGGAACAGCGGGCCCATTGGCGGTTTTGGCAGGTCAAACCGGTCCGGATAGTCCACCGAGACCAGATACAGCCCTTCCGCTTTCGCCGTTGCTGCCGCAAGCGTTCTGTCCTTCGCTGCCAGCAGTTCTGCAATCCAGCTCTCCGGCTGGTGTCCGGCACCCACGTCCATCAGGCTGCCCACAATATTCCGCACCATATGATGTACAAAGGCATTGGCTTTGATATCCACCACCACATACGCGCCAAAACGGCTGACGTTTATGTGCATGACGTTACGCCACGGCGTGCGGGACTGACACTGCACCGCACGGAACGAGGTAAAGTCATTTTCACCAATCAGACACTGCGCCGCACGATGCATACGTTCTGCATCCAGCGGTTCATAAAAATGCGTCACGCCCTGGCTTAACACCGCCGGACGAAGACGCTGATTGTAGATGACATAGCGATAACGGCGCGCAGTGGCGCTGAAACGCGCATGAAAATCATCCGGCACAGCTTTCACCCAGCGCACCGCAATGTCACCAGGTAAATTCGCATTTACACCCAACGTCCAGGCAGCGTCCTTGCGCACGGCGGTGGTTTCAAAGTGAACCACCTGCCCCGTTCCGTGGACACCGGCGTCAGTGCGTCCTGCACACAGGACGTTAATCGGTTCGTTCGCCACCTGAGAGAGCGCTTTCTCCAGTTTTTCCTGGACACTGCGCACCTCATTTTGACGCTGCCAGCCATAATATTTACTGCCGTCGTACTCGATACCGAGGGCGACTTTATGAACCGGCTTTTGTTCCACGTCTGACATCAGTACAGATACTCCTGCACCAGTTTTTCAGCGATTTTGACCGCCATCAGCGCGCCGCCGAAGCGCACGTTATCGGCTACGGACCAGAACTGAACCTGCTCCGGCATACCGTAATCATTCCGTACGCAGCCCACCGAGAGGTGTGCGCTGCCGGTGGCATCGCCAACCTGCGTCGGGAATTCACTCTCTTCGGAGAGCACAATGTCTTCACCGCGGCCGAACGCATCACGCGCTTCTTCAGCGGCCAGCGGACGCAGGGCTTCGAAACCTACCATCTGCGCATGACCGTAAAAGACCGGCGACTGCACGACGTTTGCGGAGATCATCAGCCCCTCGTCCTGCAGAATTTTGCGCGCTTCGTCGACGATACGGCGCTCTTCACGCACGGAGCCTTCACGATCCGGCAGCAGCGGCAGCATATTGAATGCCAGCTGACGGCCGAAGAAATCGTCTTCGTCAATCGGGATGCCGTTCAGGAGCTTCGCACTCTGTCCGGCCAGCGCGTCGACGGCCTTTTTGCCTTGCGCAGAAGCGGAAAGCAGGCTGGTCACGGTGATACGCGACAGACCGCCATCGTCGATTAAAGGTTTAAGAGCGGTCAGCAGCTGGCTGGTCAGGCTATTGGGAACCGCAATGATATTGCGGTTACGGTAGTCGGCCAGGACAAACGGGTTCACGTCCGGCACCACCAGCGGGACATCCGGCTCCATCGAGAACAGGCCGCTCAGATCGATCACCAGACAGCCAGAATTCGTCGCGTCTTCAATGTACGACGCGGTGGCTTCAGCACCTGCCGCAAAAAAGGCCAGCTGCGCCTGCGTCCAGTCGAATTCGGCGGCATCCTGAACCATGACGGATTTGCCGCCAAAACGCAGATGCTCACCGGCGCTGTCAGTGCGCGCCAGTGCATAGATATCACCCACCGGGAACTGACGCTCAGCAAGGGTTTCGAGCAGGGCTTCACCCACGGCACCCGTGGCACCTAAAATGGCAATGTTCCAGCCTTCAGACATGGTGGTTTACTCCAGAAATAAAAAAGCGTCCCTGTCGGAGTATCCAACAGGGAGCGTTAAGAAGACATTAATGCGCCGGGTGATGAACGGCGTTAAAACCCAGTTTATGCAGCAGCGCTGCCGCCGACGCGTCATCGCACATGACATACAGAGAAGACCATTCACGGCGCTCAACGTAATTCTTGCGCAGCTTGTCAAACTCCCCCGGGATCCCCGCCACTTTACGCAGCAGCGCATCATCGCGGCGCACATCATACACCAAATGCACCAGCCTTTTCAGCGTTGCCTGATCGAGCGGGCCATGCAGGGTAATGCGGCCAAATTCAGGCGCGGGGAGTAAGGTGTCCAGCGCCACCTGCTGCGGACGGCCAATAAAGGCGCTATAGGCCTCAAAGACCTGGGTTGTACCACGGGCCTTTCCTTCGAGCGTATAACCCGCAATATGCGCGGTTGCAACGTCGACCTTGTTCAGCAGCGCAACGTTGAGATCGGGCTCCGGCTCCCAGACGTCCAGCACCACGCTGAGATCCTGCCCCTCTTCCAGACATTTCAGCAACGCGGCGTTATCGACGACCGGGCCACGACAGGCATTTATCAGAATAGTGCTAGCCTTCAGACGACGGATCAGCGCCTCATCAGCAAGATGGAGCGTCTTATAGGCCCCCTCTTTGAAGAGGGGCGTATGGAAGGTGATGACGTCGCATGCTTCAACCAGCTCATCCAGGGGGCGGAAGTCGCCTTCATCACCGTTGTCTTTACGCGGCGGGTCACACAGCAGGGTGCGAATGCCTAACGCCTCAAGGCGTTTTTGCAGGCGTCCTCCCACGTTGCCCACCCCGACAATGCCTACGGTGCGGTCTTTCAGCGCAAAACCGTCGCGCTCTGCCAGCATCAGCAGAGAAGAGAAAACGTATTCCACTACCGCAATGGCGTTACAGCCAGGCGCGGCGGAAAACCCGATCCCCGCCTGCTTAAGCCATTTGTCATCCACATGATCCGTCCCGGCCGTTGCGGTTCCGACGAATTTAATCGCTTTGCCGGAGAGCAACGCCTCATTTACTTTGGTCACCGAGCGCACCATCAGGGCATCGGCATCATCCAGCTCGTTTACCGGAATGGGTCGACCAGGGACAGCCTTAACATTACCAAGGCGGCTAAAGAGCTCGCGGGCGTAAGGCATATTTTCATCAACGAGGATTTTCACGTCTGAGTACCTGTTTGAGAGGAAGAAAACCTGCCAAGTGTGCCATAATCTGGCCGCCAGGCATATATGCATGCCGGGTTTACGCTGAGTTTTGACTTTAAGGATTTTTGACGATGCAGCCTATTTCAGGTACGCCACCACGCCCTCCGGGTGAAGGCCCTGTCACGCCAAACGTTGCAGGTGAACAACCGCTTTCCACGCAACAGCGCACCGTGCTGGAGCGCCTGATCACGCGCCTGATCGCGCTCACTTCACAGCAAAATGCGGAAGTCTGGGCCGGGGTAAAGCATGATTTAGGCGTCCGCAACGATGCACCGTTGCAGTCGCGCCACTTCCCTGCGGCCGAGCAAAATCTGAATCAGCGTATTACCGCCGCACAGCAAAATCACACCACTCGCCAGATTGTCGCGCAGTTAACCGAGCTGTTGAGCCAGGGCAACAACCGTCAGGCAGTCAGTGATTTTATTCGCCAGCAGTTTGGCCAGACCGCCCTGAGCCAGCTAACGCCAGAGCAGCTGAAAACCGTGCTGACGCTGCTGCAAACCAATCAGCTGACCATTCCGCAACCGCAACAGCGTCCGTCAACCGAGCGTCCGCTGCTGCCTGCTGAACACAATACGTTGAACCAGATGGTGACCAGGCTGGCCGCCGCCACCGGCGAATCAACGAAGCTTATCTGGCAGTCGATGCTGGAGCTTTCCGGCGTGAAAGCGGGCGAGCTGATCCCGGCCAAACAGTTTACGCATCTGGTCACCTGGCTACAGGCTCGCCAGACGCTGAGCACCCAAAGTACCCCTACCCTGCATACGCTACAGGCGGCACTGAAGCAGCCGCTGGAGCCGCATGAATTTGAGGTGATTCGGGATTACGCCCAGCAGACCTGGCAGGCCACGCCGCAAACGGTACTGACCACCGCGCAGGTGCAAGATTTGCTGAATCAGATCTTTATTCGCCGCGCCGAGCGCGAAGGCGGCGTGCCGGAAGTCAGGGATATTCAGCCGATCTACAGCCCGCTGTTTGCGCCGGTGGTGGAGACCTTCAGAAACCTCTCTGCCCGTCCGGGATTACTGTTTATTGCGTTACTGATTGCGCTGGCAATTTTCTGGCTGGTTGCCTGATGTTTTGCCCGGTGGCGCTGCGCTTACCGGGCCTACAACGACCCGAACGGTAGGCCGGGTAAGGCGAAGCCGCCACCCGGCAACAACGGCTCAAGGCCTGCGAAACGCCACCAGCGTCACCACGATCCCAACAACGGCTGAAACCGCACCTGCCAGGAAGACGGACGGATAACCAAACGACGTGGCCAGGAGCCCCGCCAGCGGTCCGGTGACACCGTATGAGATGTCCTGAAACGCCGCATAACCGCCCAACGCCGTACCGCGCACCTGTGGCGCAACGCGTTTTACCACCTCAACCCCCAGCGCCGGGAAGATCAGGGAACAGCCGCAGCCGGTCAGTGCCGCTCCGAGAAGGGCAACGGAGGCCACAGGGGCATACCACAGCAGCAGCAAACCGAGGGTTTCAATCACCAGCGACGCCACGGCCACCTTCACGCCACCAAAGCGATCCGGCATCCAGCCGAACAGCACGCGCATCAGGACAAACGCCCCACCAAAGGCGGTTAGCGTAAAGCCCGCCATCGCCCAGCCGCGGCTCATAAAGTACAGCGAAACGAATGTCCCAATCACCGCGAAGCCCACGCCTTGTAGCGCCAGCCCCAGCCCCGGCTGCCAGATTTGACCTATTACGCTCCACAGGGAAGGACGCTCACCTTTATGGGCAGGTACTTTGCGCACCGAGCCGTTAAACGCCCATGCCAGCAGCGGTAACAGCATGGTGGTGGCCGCCAGCGCGGCAAAACCGAACTGGCTGTGGATCAACAGCCCCAGCGGCGCACCTGCCGCGAGTGCGCCATAGATAGCCATACCGTTCCAGGACATCACCTTGCCCGAGCGCGCAGGGCCTACCAGCCCCATTCCCCAGGTCAGGGTGCCGGTCAGCAACTGGCTTTCACCAAAGCCGAGAATCAAACGTCCCACCACCAGCAGGGCAAATTTATACGCTGCGTCGACCGGCAGAAGCGCGGCAAGCAGCCACGCTGCGCCCGCCAGCCCGCAGGCAAACATGCCCTGCAGCGCTGAGCGTTTGGCACCGTGCTGGTCCGCCAGACGCCCGGCGTAGCCGCGGGTTAATACGGTAGCTAAAAACTGAATACCCACGGCGATGCCAACCAGGGTATTGCCGTAGCCCAGCTCCTGGTGAACAAACAGCGGGATAACAGGCAGCGGCAGGCCAACGGTCATGTAGGTCAGAAATACCGCAAAGGCGATACGGAAAAGGGAAAGGTTCCCGGAAGGGGTACTCTTCTCAGGGATAACGGCCTTCATGCGTAACTCCGTGTTCAGGCATAAAAAAAGGGAGCCTCGCGGCTCCCTTCTACTATACCTTCAAACGCTTACGCTTTCAGCTTGCGCATGACCAGCGTGGCGTTGGTGCCGCCAAAACCGAAGCTGTTGGACATCACGGTCGTCAACTCACGTTCAGTGGTTTCGGTCACGATGTTCAGGCCCGCTGCCTGCTCGTCCATCTCTTCGATGTTGATGCTTGGCGCGATAAAGCCATTTTCCAGCATCAGCAGAGAGTAGATTGCTTCCTGCACGCCAGCTGCACCCAGAGAGTGACCGGTCATGGCTTTGGTCGCGGAGATTGCCGGGCTGTTGTCGCCGAAGACTTCACGGATCGCACCCAGTTCTTTCACATCGCCTACTGGCGTAGAAGTCCCGTGGGAGTTCAGGTAGTCGATTGGGGTATCAACGCCGTGCATCGCCATCTTCATGCAGCGCACCGCGCCTTCGCCGGATGGAGCAACCATGTCAGCGCCGTCAGACGTTGCACCGTAGCCCACGATCTCAGCGTAGATGTGCGCGCCACGTGCCAGAGCGTGTTCCAGCTCTTCAACCACAACCATACCGCCGCCGCCTGCGATAACAAAACCGTCACGGTGCGCATCATAGGTACGGGATGCTTTAGCCGGGGTTTCATTGTATTTGGTAGACAGGGCACCCATTGCGTCGAATTCACAAGCCATTTCCCAGCCCAGCTCTTCGCCGCCGCCAGCAAATACGATGTCCTGTTTACCCAGTTGGATCTGCTCAACAGCATTACCGATGCAGTGTGCGGACGTCGCACATGCAGAACTGATGGAGTAGTTTACACCGTGAATTTTGAATGGGGTTGCCAGGCACGCGGAGACCGCAGAACCCATGGCTTTGGTTACCACGTACGGACCTACTGCTTTCAGACCACGCGGGCTACGCATGGCGTCAGCACCGAATACCTGCGCTTTGGATGAACCACCGGAACCGGCAATCAGACCCACGCGCGGGTTGTTCTGGTAAAACTCTTCGCTCAAGCCAGAATCTTTGATCGCTTCCTGCATGGAGAGATAAGCATAAATAGAGGCATCGTTCATGAAACGAACCACTTTACGGTCAATCAAACCGGTGGTGTCCAGTTTGACGTTACCCCATACGTGGCTACGCATACCTGAATCTTTAAACTCTTCAGAGAAAGTGATCCCGGAGCGTCCTTCACGCAGAGATGCCAGGACTTCCTGCTGGTTATTACCGATGCTGGAAACAATGCCCAGGCCAGTAATCACTGCACGTTTCATTCAATACCTCTGTAAGTCGCACTATAGTAAGTTTCGAGTCGCACAATAGCGTACACTTGTACGCCGAACAAGTCCGATCAGACATTTTCTGCGGAAATTTGCACCGATGGACTCACATCGTTAAGATCGTGCCACTGCCTGTCAGACGAGTAACTTACGTGAAACAAAACGCTATACAACCCGCCAACCTCGAATTCAACGCTGAGGGTACACCTGTTTCCCGAGATTTTGATGACGTCTATTTTTCTAATGATAACGGACTGGAAGAAACCCGCTATGTTTTCCTCGACGGAAATCAGCTCAGCGCACGCTTTCCCGCCCATCCGCGCAGTCTGTTTGTCGTCGCAGAGAGCGGGTTCGGTACCGGCCTGAATTTTTTGACCCTCTGGCAGGCTTTCGACCAGTTTCACGCTGCCCATCCTGAGGCTACGCTACAAAGATTACATTTCATCAGTTTCGAAAAATTTCCACTCACCGCGCACGACCTGCACCTGGCGCACCAGCGCTGGCCGGAGCTTGCCCCTTGGGCTGAACAGCTTCAGGCGCAGTGGCCGCCCGCCATCGGCGGTTGCCATCGTCTGCTGCTGGACGGTGGACGCGTCACGCTGGACTTATGGCTCGGCGATATCAACGAACTGACCGATAAGCTTGATGATTCGATGAACCAGAAGGTGGACGCGTGGTTCCTTGACGGGTTTGCGCCAGCCAAAAACCCGGAGATGTGGAGTCAGCATCTGTTTAGCGCCATGGCGCGTCTGGCGCGGCCTGGCGCAACGCTCGCGACCTTTACCTCGGCGGGGTTTGTCCGCCGCGGCTTACAGGAAGCAGGCTTTACGATGCGAAAAACCAAAGGGTTTGGCCGCAAGCGCGACATGCTGGTCGGGACGATGGAGCAGACGCTGGCGATCCCCGCCCGGGCGCCCTGGTTTGCACGCCGCGCCAGCGCCTCCCGTGAGGTGGCGTTAATCGGCGGAGGGATTGCCAGCGCCCTGCTTTCGCTCGCGCTTTTACACCGCGGCTGGCAGGTGACGCTCTACTGTGCTGACCCGGCTCCGGCAAACGGCGCCTCCGGCAACCGTCAGGGAGCCCTTTATCCGCTTTTAAGCGCGCACGACCCGGCGCTGTTCCAGTTTTTCCCCGCGGCCTTTACCTTTGCCCGTCGCGTATACGACACCCTTCCGGTGGCGTTCGATCATGACTGGTGCGGCGTGACGCAGCTCGGCTGGGATGAAAAGAGCCAGCAAAAAATCGCGCAGATGCTGTCGCTGGGCCTGCCGGAAGAGATTGCCCGCGCGGTAAGTGCGCAAACGGTGACAGACACCACCGGCGTTGAGACGGGCTGCGGCGGTATTCAGTATCCGCTCGGCGGCTGGCTGTGCCCTGCCGAATTGACCACTGCGGCGATTACCCTGGCACAGTCACGCGGGCTGACGGTGCATTATGCTCATAAGGTTGCATCGCTTAGCCGTACAGCCCACTGGACCCTGCGCTTTGCCGATGGCAAAGAGGCCACGCATGCCAGCGTTGTGCTGGCAAACGGACATCACATCAATCAGTTTGTCCAGACAGAGACATTGCCCGTTTATCCGGTTGGCGGCCAGGTGAGCCATATTCCGACCGCACCTGCACTGAGCCAACTGCGCCAGGTGCTGTGCTATGACGGCTACCTGACGCCGCAAAATCCGTCTAATGCTCATCATTGCATTGGTGCCAGTTACCATCGCGGTGAAACAGACACGCATTACCGCGAGGAAGATCAGCAGCAGAACCGCCAGCGCCTGATTGACTGCTTCCCGGACTCGGCGTGGGCGAGAGAGGTTGACGTCAGCGGGGGCGAAGCGCGCTGCGGCGTACGCTGCGCCACCCGCGATCATCTGCCCATGGCGGGAAATGTACCGGACTATGAGGCAACGCTTGAGGCGTATCAGGATCTGGCTGAACACAAGGAGACGGCTGTGGTCTCACCGGTTCATCCGGAGCTGTTTATGCTGGGCGGGCTGGGCTCGCGCGGGTTATGTTCTGCACCGCTGCTGGCTGAAGCGTTAGCGGCGCAAATGAGCGATGAGCCCATTCCGCTGGACAGCACCACGCTCGCAGGGCTGAATCCGAATCGTTTGTGGGTGCGGAAATTGCTGAAGGGGAAGCAGGTTAAATAGGGTGCCCTCTCCCACAGGGAGAGGGAGGTGAAACGCTTACTTCGCTTTCGCCTGCTGGAACAGGTTGTCCCACATACCCAGCACCAGAGACTGGTCGCGGGGAGAAAGCTCGCCCGCCTGGATGGCTTTTTCCAGGCTGCGGCTCACTTCATCATGAATGGCTTCGGCAGAGTGATCGTCCCCGGCTTCCAGCTCGGCAACGGCCAGCGTCAGGTGACCACGCAGATAACCGCTGGCGAACAGCTCATCATCACTGGCGTGTTCCACCATGTCATCAATTAACGCCAGAATGCGTGATTCAAATTCTGCGATCATCTTCTTTCCTCTGTTAAAGATCTTCCGGCCACGGGAAGCATTCCGCCGTGATCTCCGGCGTATGGTAATAATTCTGTAAAGCCTTGATCAGGCGTGCCGGGCGTTCCGGGATGCCTTTCTCAAGATACTCCATCACCTGCGCATGTACGCGGCGCTGGAAGAGAATACGGTCTGGCTCGAAATCCCCTTCGAGATTGTCACAACTGACGTTGAACGGGAAACCCGCTGCCACACAGAACAGCCACTCCAGCGCCTGCGGTTTGACTTCCACATCTTCAAACTGACCCTGCGTGGCCGCGTCACGTCCGTCCGGACAGTACCAGTAACCAAAGTCCACCAGCTCGCGACGCGCTTTTCCCGCAATGCACCAGTGTGAAATCTCATGCAGGCCACTGGCGTAAAAACCATGCGCAAACACGATGCGGTTATAGGGCACCTCTGCATCAGCAGGAAGATAGATCGGTTCGTCGTCGCCTTTAATCAGACGGGTATTAAAATCATCAGCAAAACAGCCGTCAAAAATCTCAATCAGCTGTTCATAGTTATGCGTACTGTTCATGCGTTCATCCCCAGCCAGGTGAGGATCTCCTGTCCATGGCTGTCATAAAGAAGCTTGGCGCTCATCACCGCCGAGACGATGACGATCATCGGGCGAATCAGCTTCTGTCCTTTGCTTAATACCAGACGCGAGCCCGCGCGCGCGCCTAAAAACTGCCCCGCCATCATCACAAACCCGGTTGCCCAGATAACCTTGCCGCCGATGATAAACAGCAGCAGGCCGCCGACGTTCGAGGTGGCATTCAGCACTTTAGCGTGGGCGGTTGATTTGGCGAGGTTAAATCCGGCCAGCGTGACAAACGCCAGGGCATAGAACGACCCGGCGCCCGGGCCAAAGAAGCCATCGTAAAACCCGACGCAGCCGCCTGCGATAAGCGCGAACGGCAGACCATGCAGCCGACGCTGCCTGTCCTCTTCACCGAGCTTAGGCATCAGCAGAAAGTAGAGTCCAATACAGATGACCAGCACCGGCAGGATCTGACGCAGAATGTCAGACTGTACGTGCTGAACCAACAGCGCACCGGAGGTTGAGCCGATGAAGGTCATCAGAATATTGAGCTTCTGGTCGGCTAGATTGACCACCTTACGGCGAATAAAATAGAGCGACGCGGAAAGGGACCCGCCGCAGGCCTGAAGCTTGTTGGTGGCAAGCGCCTGAGCCGGGCTCATGCCCGCCGCCAGCAGCGCCGGAACGGTAAGCAACCCGCCACCGCCCGCGAGGGCATCGATAAAACCGGCCAGCATTGCCACAAAGAACAGCACCACCAGCAGCAGCGGTGACACCATAAACAGGTCGACGAAATTATCCATTAAAGTACATGCTCATCCAGTAGCGCCTGGCAGGAAGGCGGCAACGGAGGCGGTGTCTTCTTCTCAGGCTTAGAGGTTCCAGGTTTTGCCGGTTCAAACCAGCTTTGCAGTTCCGCACCGCAGCCATCGCCTGGCGGTGGTAGCGGCTGATCTTCACATTCCAGACTGTTTGCCGGGCAGCGCAGACGTACGTGCATATGCGCACGATGCTGGAACCACGGACGCACTTTGCGCAGCCAGTCGCGATCGGTTCCCTCATCCAGGCAGAGCTGCTGCTTGATGGCCGGGTTAACGAAGATCCGCGTGACCTCGTTGTCCTTCGCTGCCAGCTTAATCAGACTGAAAACATCCGGGGTCCACAGCGACGGCACAACGCTTTTGCCGTCGCGCGCCACCAGATCCAGCGCCTGCGGCTTCAGCAGTTGGGCCGAGGTCCAGCGCGTTTTAGGCAACTGCAGGAAAATATCCACATCCAGCCCGGTCTGGTGACTGGCGTGCCCACCGTTGAAACGACCGCCAGCAGGCATACCCATATCGCCAATCAGCATCGTACCCAGCCCCAGGTTATGCACCTGGTTACCCAGACGCTGGATAAACAGCACCAGATCCGGGTGGCCGAAGTAACGACGCTGGTCGGTACGCATCACCTGATAAGTATCCGACTGCAGAGGAAGCTCCTGCGCACCAACGATACAGCCATTGGAGAACGCACCAATCGACTGCGCGCTTCCCGCCACCGGGTGAGTGATTTTTTGCCATGGCGTGGCGGCCAGACTGGCCCCACTGGCGAGTAGCGCCAGCAGAGCAATTGCGGTTTTTTTCATAGTTACCAGCGTGGAATGGTGGTCGTCACATCCGCATTCTGCGCACGCTGGCGCAGGAAGTGATCCATCAACACGATTGCCAGCATGGCTTCTGCGATCGGCACCGCGCGGATCCCGACACACGGATCGTGACGTCCTTTGGTGATCATCTCAACTTCTTCACCAGAGCGGTTAATCGTGT
The DNA here is from genome assembly GCF_049237265.1 of Enterobacter cloacae complex sp. IR5384. NCBI lineage: Bacteria > Pseudomonadati > Pseudomonadota > Gammaproteobacteria > Enterobacterales > Enterobacteriaceae > Enterobacter > Enterobacter cloacae complex sp. IR5384. The sequence continues at coordinate 211,199 of NZ_JBMKHJ010000004.1, forward strand.
GGCCCGGCACGGTAATGCTGGACGTTGGCTTCAGCGCGATATTGGCAATAATCTGCTGCCCGCTGCTGATGCCGCCGAGAATGCCACCCGCATGGTTGCTCTGGAAGCCCTCTTTTGTAATTTCGTCACGGTTCTGGCTGCCGCGAAGCTGAACCACGTCAAAACCGTCGCCAATTTCGACGCCCTTCACCGCATTGATGCTCATCAGCGCGTGGGCAATGTCCGCGTCCAGACGGTCAAATACAGGCTCACCCCAGCCTGGCGGTACGCCGTCAGCCACCACGGTCACTTTTGCACCGATAGAGTCGCCCTCTTTTTTCAGGCCACGCATCAGCTCGTCCAGCGCCTCCAGCTTCTCAACATCAGCACAGAAGAACGGGTTTTGTTCAACCTGCTCCCAGTCTTTAATGGCCAGCGGAATGTCACCCATCTGGGTCAGGCACCCGCGGATCACGATGCCAAATTTCTGCTGCAGGTATTTCTTGGCAATCGCCCCTGCGGCGACGCGCATCGCAGTTTCACGGGCGGAGGAGCGTCCACCGCCGCGATAGTCGCGAAAACCGTACTTTTGTTCGTAGGTGTAGTCAGCGTGGCCCGGACGGAACACATCTTTGATGGCACCGTAGTCCTGAGAACGCTGGTCAGTGTTTTCAATCAGCAGACCAATACTGGTCCCGGTGGTACGGCCTTCAAAAACGCCTGAGAGAATTTTGACCTGGTCCGGCTCGCGACGCTGCGTGGTGTAGCGAGAGGTGCCCGGACGACGACGGTCAAGGTCGTGCTGTAAATCGGCTTCGGTGAGTTCGATGCCTGGCGGTACGCCGTCAACGATACAGCCCAGTGCCAGCCCGTGCGACTCACCAAAGGTGGTCACGCGGAATATTTGTCCAATACTGTTTCCTGCCATCACGGCTCCGATGTCGTTATTTGTGTGTGAGCGTTGTGAAACGGGCCGAAGCCCGCTGGATTAATCTTTGTAGATGCTGAAATGTTCGCGCGCGTCGAGCAGCTGCGCTTTGGTCAGCATAAAGACGCCGTCACCGCCGTTGTCGAACTCAAGCCAGGTGAACGGCACATCCGGGTACTGCTCTATCAGATGTACCATGCTGTTGCCCACTTCACAAATCAGAACACCGTCGTCGGTCAGATAATCCGGTGCGCAGGCCAGAATGCGGCGGGTCAGCTTCAGGCCGTCAGAACCCGATGCCAGGCCCAATTCTGGCTCGTGACGATATTCGTTCGGCAGATCGGACATATCTTCCGCATCCACGTACGGCGGGTTGGTTACGATCAGATCGTACTGCAGCGTCGGCAGGTCACGGAACAGATCGGAGCGGATAGGCGTAACATGGTGGATCAGCCCGTGTTCTTCAATGTTGTGCTCGGTTACCGCCAGTGCGTCGGTGGAGATGTCCACCGCGTCCACTTCCGCTTCCGGGAAGGCATAAGCGCAGGCAATGGCAATGCAGCCGCTGCCGGTACACATATCCAGAATGTGCTGCGGTTGACGGTTAATCAGCCCTTCGAAGTGGTTGTTGATCAGCTCACCAATCGGCGAGCGCGGCACCAGCACGCGTTCATCAACATAGAATTCGTGACCGCAGAACCAGGCTTTGTTGGTCAGATAGGCTACCGGAATACGCTCGTTCACGCGGCGGATCACACGCTCAACGATGCGGTGCTTTTCGCTGGAGGTCAGACGCGCGGTGCGCATGTCTTCCGGAATATCGAGCGGCAGGTAGAGAGAAGGCAGCACCAGTTGAACAGCTTCATCCCACGGGTTATCCGTGCCGTGTCCGTACCAGATATTGGCGGCGCTGAAGCGGCTAACCGACCAGCGCAACATGTCCTGTATGGTATGCAGCTCGTTTACTGCTTCATCGACAAAAATTTTATCCACTCTTTCCTCCAGGGCATGCTCGCATAATTTTCGGCGGCTAGTTTGCCATGAAGACGGCGATAAATCAGCAATGACGCGTACCGCTTGAGGTTAAAAAATGCGTTTAGTCGGGTACACTATCGGAAATACGAGATGAGAACGACGAATGAAAAAGAAAACATCGCTCAGCGAGGAGGATCAGGCGCTCTTCCGTCAGCTCATGACCGGGACGCGTCAAATCAAGCAGGACACCATTGTCCACCGGCCGATGCGCAAAAAAGTCAGCGAAGTACCGGTCAAAAGGCTATTGCAGGAGCAGGCGGATAATAGCCACTATTTTTCCGATGAGTTTCAGCCGCTGCTTAACACGCAGGGTGCGGTCAAGTACGTTCGCGAAGATGTCAGCCACTTTGAGCTGAAAAAATTACGCCGGGGAGATTATTCACCCGAGCTGTTTCTCGATTTGCATGGTTTGACGCAGATGCAGGCGAAACAGGAGCTGGGGGCGTTGATTGCCGCCTGTCGCCGCGAACATGTGTTTTGTGCCTGCGTGATGCACGGCCACGGTAAACATGTTCTTAAGCAACAAACGCCGCTGTGGCTGGCTCAGCATCCACACGTGATGGCGTTTCATCAGGCGCCCAAAGAGTACGGCGGAGATGCCGCCTTGCTGGTGTTGATAGAAGTTGAGGAGTGGCAACCGCCAGAACTGCCCTGAGAACATGGCGGGAGGCATAGTGGCTCCCGCCTTATCGCACGTCACCTCAGATTGCTTTCGCCATCCGGAGATTGCATGGACTCATTTGCCAGTTGAAGACCCCTTTGCCGGTTTCGTCGAGGGTGACGTTGGCAATGGCGGAGGTTGTAAACATCGGTGGCGTCTCGCCCGGGCACAGTTCAGATACCAGATAGCCAACCAGTGGCAGGTGGGAAATGACCAGTGCAGAAGCGACACCTTCATTGCACAGCGCCTGCAGGTAGGCACTGACAAGGCCGACATCACCACACGGCGTGAGTTCAGGGAGAACATCCACGCTGGTCGGCAGGTTCATACACTCCCCTACCACATCCAGCGTCTGTTCAGCACGCAGGAACGGACTCACCAGAACGCGTTCAATGTCCACTTTTTGACCTTTAAGCCAGTTCGCCATCTGACGAGATTCGTCGCAGCCGCAGACGGTTAAAGGACGTACTGAGTCACTGGCGGCATCGAGTGCCGCGTCGCCGTGACGCATGATAAAAACTTGCATATTGCACCGCTTTTGTTAACCAGAATCACCGGCGTTAACTACCCGCGATTAATGCTTGAGGTAGAAAACCCGATGGCCGGGCATTGTGCCTGATCCATTCGGTGAATGAAACGCTGTTTTTTACCTCAATGGCGTAAGTATAGTCAATCTCTGTTTACAAAATCGCCAAATCAGATTCATTCACCGCCGGATTTACCCTTCTTTGACCTCAACTTACGAGGACAGTTTCCCTTGCTGGCCAAAATGTCTGGCCCCGTTCCGCCATCTGCAATAATTCGTCACAGGGTGTAAACCGGGGACCATACTGCGTGGCAAGACGTTGCAGAATCGCAACCACTTCACCCGCTCCGAGGTTGTCCATGTAACGGAACGGGCCGCCAAGGAACGGCGGGAAACCAATACCAAATACGGCGCCAATATCGCCATCGCGTGCGCTTTTAATCACCTGCTCGCCAAAACAGCGTGCGGCTTCATTAAGCATCATCATCACACAGCGTTCAGCACACTGAACGGCAGACAGTTTCGCCTGTCCGGTTGTTGGGATAAGCCCATAGACCGAAGGGTCGACCTGTTTCTTGCTTTTACGCCCTTTTGCGCGGTAAAGATAGAAACCGCGTTCATTTTTTCTGCCTTTGCGATCGTCCTTCAAAATTGCAGAAACAATGTTTGCAGGCGGGCTAAAACGCTCGCCATATGCGGCCTCCAGCACAGGTATAATTTTAGTGCCGGTGTCTATTCCTACCTCATCCAAAAGTTGGATTGGGCCAACGGGGAAACCAAACTTGACCAGCGCCTCGTCGACGTGTTCGATCTTCTCCCCTTCCACCAGCAGGCGCATCGCTTCGTTGATATACGGCGCCAGAATTCGGTTGACGTAGAAACCCGCTTTATCTGCCACGACGATCGGGGTTTTGCCCTGCATTTTCGCCAGTTTCACTACCGTAGAGACAGTCTGCGGGCTGGTTGACGCGTGTGGAATAACTTCAACCAGCGGCATTTTTTCAACCGGACTAAAAAAGTGCAGGCCAATCACCTGCTCAGGACGCGCGGCTTTCGCTGCGATATCACCGATCGGTAATGAAGAGGTATTCGAGGCGAAAATCGTGTGCGGCGCACAATGTTGCTCAACGTCCGCAACCATCTGCTGCTTAAGCGCCAGATCTTCAAACACCGCTTCAATCACCAGATCGCGATGGGCAAAACCACGGTAGTCCGTAGTGCCGCTGATCATGGCCACGGTTTTATCACGCTCGCTTGCCTTGATATGGCGGCGTTTAACCTTCCGATCAAGGTTCTGCCAGCTGTACTGCAGCGCGTGGTTAATCCCTTTCGGGTTGATGTCTTTGATACGTACGGGCAATTTGGCTTTGCTGGCTGTGACAAACGCAATACCACCGCCCATCAGTCCGCCCCCGAGAACGCCAACGGCGTTGAGCGGCGCAGGTTCAGCGTCACTACCCGGATCTTTTTTAACGTCAGTGCTGGCAAAGAAGATGCTGCGCAACGCCTGCGATTGCGGCGTCATCGCCAGTTCACCAAAGGCTTTTGCCTCCGCGGCATAACCGCTGCTGCTGCCCTGCGACAACCCGGTTTCAATCACCTCAAGAATGCGCTTCGTCGCCGGATAGTTGCCTTTGGTCTTTTGTTCGGTTTTCTTGCCCACCATGCTAAACAGCAGCGCCCGCCCCAGCGGCCCGGCCAGGACGCGCTCACGTACCGGCAGAGCACGTCTTGCCTGACGTCCCTTCAGCGCCAGCTCTACGGCGGCTTCCAGCAAAATGGAATGCGGAACGACGTCATCAACCAGCCCCGCTTTCAGCGCCTGACGGGCGCGCAGCTGTTTGCCAGTTAAGATCATCTCCAGCGCTGTACTAACGCCAACCAGCCGCGGCAGACGCTGCGTTCCACCGGAGCCGGGAAGCAGCCCTAGCTGTACTTCCGGCAACCCAAGAACGGTTTTCGCGTCGTCAGTACAAATACGGCTGTGACAGGCCAGCGCCAGCTCCAGCCCACCGCCCAGGCATGCACCGTGGATCGCGGCGATCGCCGGGATCGGCAGCGAATGGATCTCCGCCATCACCTGCTGCCCCTGGCGCGCCAGCTCTTCCGCCTCCTGCGCGCTTTGCGCCCGGGCGATCATGTTGATATCGGCCCCGGCAATAAAGTTGTCTGGCTTTGCCGAGATAAACACCAGGCCGCGAATCGCTTTGTTCTCGCGGATCTGCTTTAACATCTCGCGCACCTGAACGCCAAATTCCGCCTTCAGGGTGTTCATCTTTTCGTCGGGGACATCAATGGTAATCACAGCCACGTTATCGAGGCGAACCGTCAGATTAAATGCAGATGCCATTGCCATTATTCAGCCTCCAGAACCATTGCTGCCCCAAGACCGCCCGCCGCGCAGGCGGTGACGAGGCCAAAACCGCCGCCACGGCGACGTAACTCATGTAATGTTTGGGTGATCATCCTTGCGCCCGTTGCCGCAAACGGATGACCGTAGGCGATAGAGCCGCCCAGTACGTTAAATTTGCTTTGATCCACTTCTCCAGTGGCATGGGCGCGGCCAAGCACATCGCGAGCAAAACGTTCGCTGGCCAGTAGCTGGACGTTGGCCAGGGTTTGTGCGGCAAAGGCCTCGTGCATATCAATCAGCGTTAAATCAGCGAGGGTCAACCCTGCGCGATCCAGCGCCAGCGGCGTGGACCAGGCCGGGCCTAACAGCATGTCCTGCCAGACGTCGATTGCCGTAAATGCGTAGCTGCGCAGATAACCGAGCGGGGTAAGGCCCAGCTCTTTGGCTCGCGATTCGGTCATCAGGATCACCGCGGCAGCACCATCCGTCAGCGGAGTACTGTTGGCGGCCGTAACGGTGCCGTGTTTGCGGTCGAATGCAGGACGCAGTCTGGCATAGTCCGCCAGCGTCGAGGTGCCACGAATGTTGTTATCTTCCACCAGCGGTTCGCGGTAAGGCGGGATATACGCGGTCATCACCTCGTCGTTAAGCTTGCCTTCCGACCAGGCTTTCGCCGCCAGCTGATGGGAACGGTGAGCCAGCGCATCCTGCTGCTCCCGGGTAATGCCGTAGGTTTTGGCCATCTGCTCGGCGGTGTCGCCCATGCGCAGGCCGGTGGAGTATTCAGCCACCGCAGGTGGAACAGGCATCAGGTCACGAAGGCGTAAACGCGAGAAGAGCTTGAGTTTTTGCCCGGTGGTGCGCGCTTTATTTGCATCCACCAGAATGCGGGCCAGCTTTTTACTGACCCCTATCGGCAGCACGGAGGACGAGTCTGCCCCGCCGGCGATCCCCGCGCGAATGGTGCCCGCCATCAGGCTTTCGGCCACGTTTGCCACCGCCTGAAAGCTGGTTGCACACGCACGGCTGACGCTGTAAGCATCCGTATGCACGTTCATTCCGGTGCCAAGGACAATTTCTCGTGCAATGTTGGGAGCTTCTGGCATCTGAACAACCTGGCCAAAAACCAGCTGCTCAATGACATCAGGCGGTATTTCGCTGCGAGCCAGCATCTCCCCCACCACCATTTTCCCCAGATCGACGGCCGGTATGCCGTGAAACGCTGTCGCCTGACGCGCAAACGGCGTACGCAATCCACTGACAATGGCAATGCGGTCACCTTGTCGGGTGATAAGCGGTAATGCCTGACTCATAACATTCCCCTGTAAAAATTTTGCAAACATAAAGTGGTCTGACCTGATAAATAGTCTTAACCATTTTTTTACATTCAGCCAATTGGGGAAACGAAAAAATGCGAACTAAAACACAGAGAAGAAAAAAGAAAATGCCCCGAGGTAAAAACAAAACGGTAACCCAGAGGTTACCGTTTTGAGTGTTTGCACCCTCACCTGTGGGAGAGGGCATCAGGCCGCGGAGATTAACGCAGACCGAGTTGGAAAATCAGCGTTTCAGCTTCGCAGGCGAAGACAAAGTCGATATCCAGCTTCACGCCGCCGTCCACTTCCGTGAAGGTGGACTTGATTTCACACGGATCGGATTCTACGTCGCGCGCGCGCTTGCTCAGCGCCGCCAGGGTTTCTTCCGCTTCGGCACGGTTGGTGAACACGCGGCTGTAAGAGGCGGTGCAATCGGAGTTGTCCATGATGGTACCAACATCCATACAGCAGCAAACCGGGGTTTCATCAGCACTGCATTTACTCATATCTCAATTTCCTCTGTATTCGCGCAGGACGCGAGACAAACACGATGCTGATATTTTACGCCCCGATGCAGACGCTCTCCAGCCGTTAATGGCGCAAAACGGGATAAGTGACCAATATCACACTAAAAAATGATCTAAAACAAAATTCGCCCTTTTGGGTGAGTCGTGATGGTCACATTTTTGCCAACCAGATCTCGTTTCAAGAAACATGTTTGAAAATATTAATAAACAAACTTGCAACATTCTAGCTGGTCAGACCTATACTCTGGCCACTGGTCTGATTTGTAAGTCATACCTCAGACCCTACACTTCGCGCTCCTGTTACGGTATGTAACAATTATTGAATAAAAATAACTCAATGAGGTTATGGTCATGAGCCAGAAAACCCTGTTCAACAAGACTGCGCTGGCAGTCGCAGTGGCAATCGTCTCTACGTCCGCCTGGTCAGCGGGCTTCCAGTTAAACGAATTTTCTTCCTCTGGCCTTGGCCGTGCGTATTCCGGGGAAGGTGCAATTGCTGATGATGCAGGTAACGCCAGTCGTAACCCTGCGCTGATCATGATGTTTGATCGCCCAACGTTCTCAGCGGGCGCCATCTTTGTTGATCCGGGTGTGGATATTACGGGCCGTTCCCCGAGCGGAGCCAGCCTGAATTCCGATAACATCGCACCAACGGCATGGGTGCCAAACCTGCACTTCGTTGCGCCAATCAACGACCAGTTTGGCTGGGGTGCATCCGTAACCTCTAACTATGGTTTAGCGACCGAGTTTAATAACGACTACGCAGCAGGAGCCTATGGCGGTAAGACCGACCTTGAGACTCTGAACCTGAACCTGAGCGGTGCTTACCGTCTGAACAGTAACTGGAGCTTCGGCGTTGGCTTTGATGCCGTTTATGCTAAAGCGAAAATCGAACGTTACGCGGGCGATCTCGGCAAAATCGTTGCGGGCTCCGGCGCACTGCCGCCGCCTCTGGCACAACAGGTTGCAGGGATCCCGGCAGACACCCAGATCGCGTATCTGAAGGGTGACGAGTGGGGCTTTGGCTGGAACGCCGGTATCCTTTATGAACTCGATAAAAACAACCGTTACGGTTTCACCTACCGTTCCGAAGTGAAAATCGACTTTGACGGCGACTACAAGAGCAGCCTGCCTTCTGCTTATAACCAGATCCTCGGCACCTTCGGCCTGCCAATGGGCACCGATGGCCGTACCACTGGCGGTTCTCTGAGTCTGCACTTACCGGAAATGTGGGAATTGTCCGGTTATAACCGCGTGGCACCACAGTGGGCGATTCACTATAGCCTGACCTACACCAGCTGGAGCCAGTTCCAGGAGCTGAAAGCGACCAACAGCAAAGGCGACACGCTGTTCTATAAAGATGAAAGCTTCCGTGATGCCTACCGCATCGCACTGGGTACCACCTACTATATGGATGACAACTGGACGTTCCGTACCGGTATTGCCTTCGATGATAGCCCGGTTCCGGCTGACAAACGTTCTATCTCCATTCCGGATCAGGACCGCTTCTGGCTGAGCGCCGGTGCGACCTATGCATTCAACAAAGATGCCTCTGTCGATGCGGGTGTTTCGTATATGCACGGTCAAAAAGTCAGCTTCAAGGAAGGTCCGTATGAGTTCTCTTCCGAAGGTAAAGCCTGGCTGTATGGCCTGAACTTCAACTACGCGTTCTAATTCGCGCAGGGATCAAAAAAGGTGAGCATCGCTCACCTTTTTTATTTATTCCGAATCGATATCTTTTAATTCGTTCTCGATTGCCTTCGCGTTTGGATTCTCTTCCGGCTTCAGCTTGCCACCATTGGCAATAAAGTCATGATTCTGGAAGTAAGCTTCACGCACCATGATGTATGGATCGGAAGACTGACGCAGCAGACCGTCGGAATCGAGCAGTTGCGCACGTGTTTCAATTCCTTCTACCGTCCATTTACCAATCGACAGCGGCCAGGTCAGCCACGAAAGAACCGGATACAGCGTATCCACCATATCACCGCCATCATCACGTACGGTAAAGCTGCCATAGAACGGCAGATGAACGTAAGGGCCGTAACCGACGCCATAATGACCCAGCGTACTCCCGAAGCGGTGCGGCTGTTCACGCTGCAGTTTCGGGTTCGCCATGCCGGCGACATCGATAAAGCCCCCCATCCCCAGCAGGGAGTTCAGGAAGAAGCGAGTAAAGTGCACCATCCCCTGATACGGATCGCCTTGCAGGAAGTAGTTGACCATCACCGCTGGCTCTTCAAGGTTACTGGTGAAATTGCTCAACCCGTTACGCGCAGGCTGGGGAACATAATCACGCCATGCAACCGCCACCGGGCGAACCACATACGGATCCAGCACGTTATAGTTGAAGCTATACATTGAGCGGTTAAATCCTTCGAGAGGATCGGAGCGTCCCGTTTGCTCCCCGGAGCTGGCGCAGCCCACAAGCATCGTCGCGCCCAGCGCAAGCGCCGACAGCCGAAGTTTCATAAAATTCTCCCTGTTCAGTATGGCTATCGTTGATTGCCATCCGTAACGGAGCATTTGATGCTCCGTCTGTAAACGTGCAAGTGATTGTATCAGCACGTTTACCGATGTCTATGAGCACAATTACGGGCAGTAACCACCGTCACTCTGATCTCAGCATAGCCTGGCTTTTAGAATTCGTTTCGCTGGCAATTTTATAATGGCTTTGAATGAGATGTCTCACCTTTGTTGCCATTACCCTCACTTTAAGAGCATCCCCACGGGCATTTTGTTAAAAGCCGCTACGCTTAAAAGAAAGAACACCCAACTGGAGCGGTTATGAAAGACGTGGGCGAAGAGAAAATTGGCGAGAGCAATGAAGAACTTGAAATTGAGAGCGAGGAAAAAGAGCGCGGTGAAAAGATAGAAATTGATGAAGATCGCCTTCCCTCCCGCGCGATGGCGATCCATGAACATATCCGTCAGGATGGGGAAAAGGAGATGGAGCGCGATGCCATGGCCCTGCTGTGGTCCGCTATCGCGGCAGGCCTCTCGATGGGGGCATCGCTACTTGCGAAGGGCATTTTCCATGTGCAGCTTGAAGGTGTACCCGGTGGCTTTTTGCTGGAGAACCTGGGCTACACCTTCGGCTTTATCATCGTCATTATGGCCCGCCAGCAGCTTTTTACTGAAAACACGGTCACCGCCGTTCTGCCGGTCATGCAAAACCCGACCCTGGGTAACTTTGGCTTACTGATGCGTCTGTGGAGCGTGGTCCTGCTGGGCAACCTTATCGGCACAGGTATCGCCGCCTGGGCGTTTGAATATATGCCGATATTTGATGAACCCACCCGGGATGCGTTTGTGAAAATCGGTATGGATGTGATGAAAAACACGCCCGTGGAGATGTTCTCTAACGCCATTATCTCTGGCTGGATTATCGCGACAATGGTCTGGATGTTCCCTTCCGCAGGCAGCGCCAAAATTGTGGTAATCATATTAATGACGTGGCTGATTGCGCTGGCCGACACCACCCATATCGTGGTGGGTACTGTAGAAATCCTCTATCTGGTGTTTAACGGCACGCTTCACTGGACCGGTTTCTTCTGGCCATTTGCACTGCCCACGCTTGCGGGCAACATCTGCGGCGGAACCTTTATTTTTGCGCTGTTGAGTCATGCCCAGATCCGTAACGACATGTCTAATAAGCGTAAAGCCGAGCTGAAAGCGCAGGAAAATTATGAAAAGTCGGCAAATAAATCGGCCTGAATGGTGACTCTTTGAGCAGTCGGGCGGCAATGCGCTTAACGCAAAGTGTAAATAACGGTATACTCGTGCCGCCTCGTCCCCTTAGTTAAATGGATATAACGAGCCCCTCCTAAGGGCTAGTTGCAGGTTCGATTCCTGCAGGGGACACTTTGATAGTAAACATCACTGCGCTTTCCATAACTCCACGCAGTTTCGCCCCCGTCGTTTTGCCCCATACAACGCCTCATCCGCAGCCTGAATCAGACGTTCGTAGTCAGGATGACCATTAAACATGGCCGCCCCAATCGAAAGCGACAACGGTATTGGCTCGCCTGTCGGGGAATGAACCTTAATTTTTTCCACGCGTCGGCGGATCCGCTCGGCAATGCGCAGGGTATCGGCTTCGGTGATTTCCGTTAGCACAATCAAAAACTCATCTCCGCCGTAGCGGAAGACATAGTCACAGGTGCGAACGTTGTCATAAAACGCCCCGGCAACCTTTCTTAATATTTCATCTCCCGTGTTGTGCCCCCAGGTATCGTTGATTTGCTTGAACTTATCGACATCAATAAGCAACACCGACAGCGGCGTACCAGAACGACTTGCCTGGGTAATTTCACGTTTAAAAATGGTTGGCAGGAAGCGACGGTTAAGCAGACGAGTGAGCACATCCACGCCCACCTCGTGCCGGGCTACCTCATCAAACAGCTCATGCAGCAGGGTCACGATTTGCGAGAAGGTCGTTCGCGTCAGCCGCAAAAATTGCACCTGTCGCAGTCTGTCGTGAAGGGCATCGTCTGTCTGACGAACGTCATGAAAAGCCGCGTCGAACTCCTGGATAAGACGAGAGATATGCCCTGCTTCGGCAATACCACTGAAGTAGTGACGTCCCTTATGACTGAACCACAGCCCAAAGTCGGACTGCCCGAGCGGCCGGCTATTGTCGATGCTGGAGTCCAGCATCACTTTATAAAGCAGCGACAGTTCCCACGTCAGTAATGCGGCGGTCTGCCGTTCCTTCTCAACTTCCGCATTTTCCATCAGCGAGAAGATTCGATAGTTCTCGTCCTCTTTTGCCGCATTGTTCTCGCTGAAGACATACGCGCGCGACATCACCTCCATTGCCAGATCAATGCTGTTAATGGCGTAGTGATAGATGCTTAACTTGGTCTCAGAAGGGTGTGGTGTGGCATTAATAAGAGGTAACAACAGCTTTTTCAGGATCCGAAAACCCATCTCAACCAGGTCGACTGATATACCTATTCGGGCGTGAACATCGGCGGCGCGCTGCTGAGCCCGCATCTGTTCATCAACCTGTTCAACCCGGCAGGAGAGAACATCAACAAGCCAACGGCGCAGCGCCTCCTGCAGCTGCCTTTCAACCTGCTCAGTGGTCAGAAACTCCGCTGCATGAGGGTCGGCCAGGACCACACGATAAAACTCCGTAATCAGACCAGAAGCATGATCGCTGGCCAGTTGCGCAGTAAGTTGATGAACGAGGGGATCCGTTTCATTGATTAACTGAATCCACTCATCCCTTACGGTTTGTAAATAGGTTTCCATTTACACCCTCCAGGGGAGATCGTTAGCTTGTCCGACGGGAATTGAGCGCACGGATTCACCGTCTGGCATGCGTGATAATCAACAACAGCAACAAAATCAACACCCTTTCCAGGTGCCGATTTTTTAATCAAAAACGAGTAATAGCACATATCGTATAACGGTGCTACATTACGCCGCCCACCCAACGTCAGCAGTGGTCAGGCAACGCCGTAAAGATCGGTAAAGCCTGCAACCATGACCTTGTCCAACGGTCTAATTGGCACGTGGTATCGCTTTATGCGTTACTTTCAAAGGCTTTACATAGGTTCACTATTTTGTCTCAATCCCACTTCAAACGTGCGTTTTTACACCCGCGTTACTGGTTTACATGGTTTGGTCTTGGCGTACTCTGGCTTCTGGTTCAACTTCCTTATCCTGTGATCCGCGTACTGGGCTCCAGGCTCGGCAGCGCGTCCCGCCACTTCCTCAAACGTCGTGAATCTATTGCCCGTAAAAATCTCGAACTGTGCTTTCCCCAGTATAATGCGCAGCAGCGCGAAACACTGATTGCCGAGAACTTTAAATCTATCGGCATGGCATTGCTTGAAACCGGCATGGCCTGGTTCTGGCCTGATGAGCGCGTCCGCAAATGGTTTGACGTGGAAGGTCTCGAAAACCTGAAACGCGCGCAAATGCAAAACCATGGCGTGATGGTAGTTGGTGTCCACTTTATGTCGCTGGAGCTGGGCGGCCGAGTAATGGGGCTTTGTCAGCCGATGATGGCCACCTACCGCCCGCACAACAGTCCGCTGATGGAGTGGGTACAAACCCGTGGTCGCATGCGTTCCAATAAGGCGATGATCAGCCGTAACAATCTGCGCGGTATGGTCGGCGCCCTGAAGAAAGGCGAAGCCGTCTGGTTTGCACCCGATCAGGACTACGGACGTAAAGGCAGCAGTTTTGCGCCCTTCTTTGCGGTTAAAAATGTCGCCACCACCAACGGCACGTTCGTGATTTCGCGTCTGTCAGGCGCCGCAATGCTGACCGTGACAATGGTGAGAAAGGTTGATAAATCTGGCTATCGTCTGCACATCTCACCGGAGATGGCAAACTATCCGGAAAATGAATGCGAAGCCGCAGCGTTCATCAATAAAGTTATCGAGACCGAAATTATGCGCGCGCCGGAGCAGTATCTGTGGATGCATCGCCGTTTCAAAACGCGGCCGCATGGCGAAGCGTCTCTCTATATTTAATGTGGAGAAAGGTTAGTTTCGCTAAGAAACTAACCTTTTCAATCACCTGTAATCACCCTGAGTAATTGTCTTTTCTTGCCGTCGCTCAACGTGGATTTATTGCGCTCTGAAATCAAACTGTCGCCGTTCCACGACACCCGTAAGTTACGGAAAGTATTTAAAAAAATGCCTCTTGTCACCCCTCATTTTTAGGCGTACATTAGCGCCGTCTGGCAACAGGAAAGCACAGAATTCTGAGCTGGAGTTTGCATCGTAACGGGATAATTCTCATTTCCGTCGCAGGCAAATGTCAGTTCTCTATAATCAGGTGGACTCTGTTTTTAAGTGCGTACCAGAAGATACGCGGAGCGATGAAACGTGAAATATTTCTTTATGGGCATTTCGGTGATTGTTTTAGTGTGGGCCGGAACCTTCGCCCTGATGATCTAGCGAAGAACATGCAGTCAAAAAAACAGGGGCCGTTGGCTCCTGTTTTTTTATGTCATTAAGATTCGTGCTGTTCAGCGGCACTCTTTGATGCGAGAAGCCCGTCGGCGCGGAACATACTCTTAATGCCCCTCACCGCCTGGCGAATACGGTCGCTGTTTTCAATCAGCGCGAACCGTACATGGGTATCGCCATAATCACCGAAGCCAATGCCCGGCGAGACGCAGACCTTCGCGTCCTGCAACAGCTTTTTGGCAAACTCCAGTGACCCCATCGCCGCGTAAGGCTCAGGGATTTTTGCCCAGACATACATTGACGCTTTCGGCATTTCCACCATCCAGCCAGCCTCATGCAGCCCTTTCACCAGCACATCGCGACGGCGTTTATACTGGGCGGCAATATCATGAACACACTGCTGATCGCCTTCCAGCGCGGCGATAGCGGCCACCTGCAATGGGGTAAAAGTGCCGTAATCGTGGTAACTCTTAATACGCGCCAGTGCACTCACCAGCGTTTTGTTACCCACCATAAAGCCAATACGCCACCCCGCCATGTTGTAGCTTTTCGACAGGGTAAAGAATTCCACCGCCACATCACGTGCGCCCGGAACCTGCATAATGGAAGGCGCTTTCCAGCCGTCGTACACAATATCGGCGTAGGCTAAGTCGTGTACCACCAGCACATCGTAACGCTTCGCCAGTGCGACGACTTTCTCAAAGAAGTCGAGTTCTACGCACTGCGCCGTAGGGTTAGACGGGAAGCCGAGGATCATCATCTTCGGTTTCGGATAGCTTTCACGAATCGCACGTTCCAGCTCGTTAAAGAAATCGACCCCTTCCACCAGCGGCACGGAGCGAACCTGCGCGCCGGCAATCACCGCGCCGTAAATATGGATGGGGTAGCTTGGATTAGGCACCAGCACCGTATCACCATGATCCAGCGTAGCCAGCATCAGGTGCGCCAGCCCCTCTTTCGAGCCAATGGTGACAATGGCTTCACTTTCCGGATCGATGTCAACCTGATAGCGATCCTGGTACCAGCGAGAGATCGCGCGACGTAATCGAGGAATGCCGCGAGAGGTGGAGTAACCGTGCGTATCCGGGCGCTGGGCGACCGTGCAGAGCTTCTCAACAATATGCGCAGGCGTTGGGCCGTCAGGGTTACCCATGCTGAAATCGATAATATCTTCGCCGCGACGACGCGCAGCCATCTTCAGTTCAGCAGTGATATTGAAAACATAAGGGGGGAGACGATCGATACGCGTAAAACGGCGTTCAGGACTGAATTCAGCCATAGATTCCTCAGATTAACGTTAGCGCCCGGACCGTCCGAGCGACGCTGCCACTTATGTGGCGTGTTTAGAAAATAACCTGAAAAAAAACATGCTGTCGAGGGGTTAAGCAAAAAAAAAGATGTCGCGTTAAAAACGGGAACCTTCAGATACCGAAAGCGGAAGCGTTCCTGCTAATTGCGCAATTTTAATACCCAGTGTTTAACATGATGATATCAAAGCTGTTACCTTGTCGCTCTCCAGGAGTTAAAAAACTGGCATCTTCAGGAAGTCACCCTCAATCCCCTTTGAAGATTATGGTTTTTCCTCATTTGATAAACCCGACGGATAGCTGGTCAACAGGCGTCAGGTTTTTTATCATTGGGCTTTCCTCTTTTCGCTGGTCGACTCGTGCACGAAATATTCGATATGCTGCTGGCGGTTTTTGACCGTGCGGCATTAATGCTGATTTGCCTGTTTTTCCTCATTCGTATTCGCCTGTTCCGCGAGCTTTTGCACAAGTCCGCCCACTCGGCAAAAGAGCTGCTGGCCGTTACCGCCATCTTTTCACTGTTCGCCCTGTTCAGCACCTGGTCCGGGGTGCCGGTAGAAGGGTCGCTGGTCAACGTGCGTGTTATCGCCGTGATGTCCGGTGGGATCTTGTTTGGCCCCTGGGTGGGCATTATTACGGGTCTCATTGCCGGGACACATCGTTACCTGATAGATATCGGCGGCGTGACGGCGGTGCCGTGTTTTATCACCAGCATCATCGCCGGTGTCCTTTCCGGCTGGATTAACCGCAAAATACCGAAAAAGCAGCACTGGCGCGCCGGGATCATCGCGGGCATGCTATGCGAAACGCTGACCATGGTTCTGGTGGTCGTCTGGGCTCCCACCATTGCGCTGGGGCTGGATATTGTCTCTAAAATCGGTATTCCGATGATCCTCGGCAGCGTCTGTATCGGTTTTATCGTGCTGCTGGTGCAAAGCGTTGAAGGGGAAAAAGAGGCCAGCGCCGCACGTCAGGCCAAGCTGGCGCTGGATATCGCCAACAAAACGCTGCCGCTCTTCCGCCATGTTAACGCCGAATCCTTACGTCAGGTCTGCGATATCATCCGTCGCGATATTCATGCCGATGCCGTGGCCATTACCAATATCGACCACGTCCTGGCCTATGTTGGCGTAGGTGAGCATAACTATCAGGACAGCGATGACACCATCAGCCCCACCACCAGGCAGGCGATCAATTACGGTAAAATCATCATTAAAAACAATGATGAAGCCCACAGAACCCCAGAAATTCACTCCATGCTGGTGATCCCGCTGTGGGAGAAAGGCGTGGTGACGGGAACCCTGAAAATTTACTACTGCCACGCGCACCAGATCACCTCCTCCCTGCAGGAGATGGCCATCGGGCTGTCGCAGATTATCTCTACCCAGCTGGAGGTCTCCCGCGCGGAACAGCTGCGCGAGATGGCAAATAAGGCAGAGCTGCGCGCGCTGCAAAGTAAAATTAATCCTCATTTTCTGTTTAACGCGCTGAATGCGATCTCCTCGTCCATTCGACTTAATCCGGATACCGCACGTCAGCTGATTTTCAATCTGTCACGCTACCTGCGCTACAACATTGAGCTAAAAGATGACGAGCAGATCGACATTAAAAAAGAGCTTTATCAGATCAAGGATTACATTGCGATTGAGCAGGCGCGCTTTGGTGACAAACTCACGGTCATTTACGATATTGATGAAGAGGTCAACTGTGTGATCCCAAGCCTGCTGATCCAGCCGCTGGTTGAGAACGCTATTGTCCACGGGATTCAGCCGTGTAAAGGAAAAGGGGTGGTGACCATCAGCGTGACCGAAAGCGGCAACCGCGTGCGAATTGCCGTGCGCGATACCGGCCACGGAATTGATCCTAAAGTCATTGAGCGCGTTGAGGCCAACGAGATGCCTGGGAATAAGATTGGGCTGCTGAATGTACACCACCGGGTCAAACTGCTGTACGGCGACGGGCTGCATATTCAGCGCCTTGAACCGGGCACCGAGATCGCCTTTTATATCCCGAATGAACGCTCTCCCGTTCATGCGTCTACATCCCTGTTGCCTTAGGCCGGAGTAACCCGTGAAAGTGATCATTGTAGAAGATGAGTTTCTGGCTCAACAGGAGCTGAGCTGGCTCATCAAAACGCACAGTCAGATGGAGATCGTGGGCACGTTTGACGATGGTCTGGACGTGCTGAAGTTTTTGCAGCATAACCGCGTTGACGCCATTTTTCTTGATATCAACATTCCGTCACTGGATGGCGTATTACTGGCGCAAAACATCAATCAGTTTGCCCATAAGCCGTTTATTGTCTTCGTCACCGCATGGAAGGAGCATGCGGTTGAAGCCTTCGAGCTGGAGGCGTTTGACTATATCCTTAAGCCTTACCAGGAGTCGCGCATCGTCACCATGCTGCAAAAGCTGGAGGCGGCGTGGCAACAGCAGAACACCCCTGTCACCGCAAGCCCCGCAGTACGTGAGAATGACACGATTAACCTGGTGAAGGATGAACGTATCATCGTGACGCCGGTTAACGATATCTACTATGCCGAAGCCCATGAAAAGATGACGTTTGTTTATACGCGGCGGGAATCGTACGTGATGGCGATGAACATTACCGAGTTTTGCAGCAAGCTGCCGACAGCGCATTTCTTCCGCTGTCACCGCTCGTTTTGTGTGAATTTAAACAAGATCCGCGAGATCGAGCCGTGGTTTAACAATACCTACATTTTGCGCCTGAAGGATCTTGATTTTCAGGTGCCAGTGAGCCGCAGCAAGGTCAAAGAGTTCCGCCAGTTAATGCACCTGTAAATCCCCTCTCCCGCAAGAGAGGGGCTGGGTTTTAGAGGATCTGGCCGAGCACCTGACGCAGGTGGGCGCCCGAGCCAAGTAAACCCGGGTTGTCGTGCACAATCAGATAAACAGGAATGTCCTGCACGTAGCTTTTAAAACGTCCTTTGTCTTCGAACCCGCCGCGGAAGCCTGACGCTTTGAAGAACTCCAGGAAGCGCGGCACAATGCCACCGGCAATGTAAACGCCACCAAAGGTGCCGAGCGTAAGCGCCAGGTTTCCACCAAAACGCCCCATGATCACGCAGAACAGCGACAGTGCGCGACGGCAGTCGATGCAGCTGTCTGCCAGTGCGCGCTCGGTCACGTCTTTCGGCTGCAGATTTTCCGGCAGACGGCCGTCAGACTTCACAATCGCACGATACAGGTTCACCAGCCCCGGGCCGGAAAGCACGCGCTCAGCCGACACGTGGCCGATCTCAGCGCGTAGCTCTTCCAGAATAATGCCCTCTTCTTCGCTGTTTGGCGCAAAATCCACGTGACCACCTTCACCCGGCAGACTCACCCAGCGCTTATCAACATGAACCAGATGCGAAACGCCCAACCCCGTACCGGCACCGTAAACGGCAATCGGCTTGCCTTCTACCGGTGCAGTACCGCCAAACTGAGTCAGGTGCTCTGGCTTCAGCATCGGGATGGCCATCGACACCGCAGTAAAGTCGTTGATGATTTCCAGATGTGCAAAGCCGAGGTTCTTTTTCATCTCGGCGATGGAAAATGCCCAGGTATGGTTGGTCATCGCGACCCAGTCGCCGGTAATCGGGCAGGCAATCGCGATACAGCCATCGTCAACGCTGACCTTGTGCTCTTCCAGATAGACGCGTACAACGGCCTCAAGGCTGTGGTAATCCAGCCCTGAATAGGTTTTCGCCTGGGAAATTTCACCGCTACTTACATCGCATAATGCCAGGCGCGCGTTAGTGCCGCCCACATCTCCTACCAAAGCATACTTTGTCATTCTTCTACTGCTCCGCTAAAGTCAGAATAAATCTTTGGAACACTGTAAATTCAAGGCGTGATAACAACAACGACCGGAAGGTGAATGCCCCGGGATTATCGATCTTCGTCACAGAATAACTTTACCGTTTCAGCACCTTTTGCACTATTGCCACAATGCTGATTGTGCAAAGTAACGTAATACCTTTTTGTACAAGGAAATTATCATGCTCCACCCGCGAGCCAGAACCATGCTGTTGCTGGCAATCCCGGCCTTAATTATTGGTATTGTCTCAAGCCTGGTGCTTATCGTCGTGATGAAAGTCGCCTCGGTGCTGCAAACGATGTTATGGACGGCGCTTCCGGCTCAGGTGGGTATCAGCGTTGATTCGCCGGCATGGATCATAATGATGCTGACCCTGACGGGAGTTGCGGTGGGTCTGGTGATCCGCTTTAGCCCAGGGCACGCCGGGCCTGATCCGGCGCTGGAACCGCTGATTGGTGCTCCGGTCGCACCTGCAGCGCTGCCAGGACTTATTATCGCGTTGATTATCGGTCTGGCGGGCGGCGTTAGCCTGGGGCCGGAACACCCGATCATGGCGGTCAACATCGGTCTGGCGGTGTATCTCGGCTCACGCATTTTACCCCGCGTCGGGGCCCTGGACTGGACGATTCTGGCATCGGCTGGCACCATTGGCGCGCTCTTCGGCACGCCGGTCGCGGCCGCGCTGATTTTCTCGCAGACGCTCTCCAGCAATAACGACGTGCCGCTCTGGGATAAACTCTTTGCGCCACTGATGGCCGCTGCGGCCGGTGCGCTCACCACCAGTCTGTTTTTCAATCCACACTTCTCGCTCTCCCTTCCCCACTACGGCCAGATGCAGATAGCCGATATATTCAGCGGTGCGGTTGTGGTCGCTATTGCCATTGCGCTGGGGATGATCGCCGTATGGTGTCTGCCGCGTCTGCACCGGCTGGTGCATAAGCTCAAACATCCGGTGCTTATCCTCGGGGTTGGCGGATTGATCCTCGGCATTTTAGGGGCCATCGGCGGTAAGGTAACGCTGTTTAAAGGTCTGGATGAGATGCAACAGCTGGCCTTCAGTCAGGTATTTAGCGTGTCCGATTATTTGCTGTTTGCGCTCATAAAGCTGGCTGCGCTGGTGGTGGCGGCAGCGTGCGGTTTCCGTGGCGGACGGATCTTCCCGGCGGTCTTTGTTGGCGTCGCGTTGGGGCTGATGCTGCATGAACATGTGGATGCCGTTCCGGCGGCGATAACCGTCTCTTGCTCTATTCTGGGGCTGGTATTGGTGGTGACGCGTGATGCCTGGCTGAGCCTGTTTATGGCCGCGGTGGTGGTTCCGGATACTACTCTCATCCCGTTACTTTGCATCGTGATGTTGCCCGCCTGGCTCCTGCTGGCGGGCAAACCGATGATGATGGCCTGGCGTAACGACAAGTGATCAGGCGTTGTTACGCGCTTCCAGCGCTTTGGTAATCGCCCCTAACAGCGGCGGGATATCCGCTTTGGGTAGCATCACTTCAATCAATGATAGTCGCTCGTGGTGTGCCACTTTTTCGAGCACCTCCGCCAGCTGTTCCGCTTCACTGACCCGCCAGCACTGTGCCTGAGGATCCAGGCTCAGTGCCTGCGGAATTTGCGTCCAGTTCCATAAGGCAATGTCGTTATAGCGCTGTTCCGGTCCATGAATGGCCCTTTCTACGGTGTACCCTTCATTGTTGAGCACCAGGATAATGGGGTGCTGTTTATCACGCAGCATCGAGCCCAGTTCCTGAATGGTCAACTGCGCGGCGCCATCCCCCGTGAGCACAATGACGCGCCGGTCTGGACAGGCGGTTTGGGCACCATACGCCGCGGCCAGGGTGTAGCCAATGGAGCCCCACAGCGGCTGGACGATAAAATTCACATCTGCCGGCAGACGCAAATCGATCGCACCAAAGGCTGACGTCCCCTGGTCGGCAAGAATAATGTCACCCGGGCGAATAAAGGTTTGCAGGGTGCTCCAGAAATTCTCCTGAGTGAGCGAGCCCTCGGATTGCGGGAAGGCGATACCGCTGTGAGAGACTGGCGCCAGGGTATCGTGGACATACTGTTTGCAGAGAGCCACCAGCGTCTCGATCGCGTCAGACATAGGGATACCGGTAAACCAGACATCCCCCACCCGTGCGGCATGTGGCTGCACTTCTATCGTTTGCGCCTGCGTCAGTTGATGGGTAAACCCCGCCGTCAGGGTATCGGTAAAACGCGTGCCAATGCACAGTACCGTATCCGCCCCTTCGATGGCCTCTTTTACCGCCCCGACGCTTGCAGAACCACTGTACGTGCCATAAAAACCGGGCTGGCGTTCGTCAAAAATGCCCTTGCCCATCAGCATGGTGGCGTGGGCAATGGGCACCTCTTTCACCCACTTCTGCAGGGCATGTTTCATGCCGTGGCGCATGACCAGGAAATCGGCCAACAGCGCGGTACGCTTGCTTGTTTTCAGCCTGCTCTCGGCGGCGTCTCGGAACGCTTTCAGGCAGGCGTGATCGGCATGCGCGGTCTTAAACGTGAGAGCGTTTACAGGCGGCGTGGCTGATTTTTTAGCCACATCGGCTGGCAGCATCAGGTAGCCTGGACGTCGCTCCCGCAGCATGGTTGTTAATACTCTGTCGATTTCGTAGCAGGCGTTTTGTTCGGTCAGGATCGCCTGCGCGACCGTGATCGGTTCACTCATATGGTAAAAGTGACGGAACTCACCATCACCCAGCGTGTGGTGCAGCAGCTCCCCTTTTTGCTGTGAGGCCGTACCCGGTGCCCCCACAATGTGTAACACCGGAACATGCTCGGCAAAGCTGCCGGCCATGCCGTTCATGGCACTTAATTCCCCTACGCCAAATGTTGTCAGCAGCGCGGCGAAGCCCTTACATCGGGCATATCCGTCAGCGGCATAAGATGCGTTTAGCTCATTGGCACAGCCCACCCAACAGATATCCGGGCTGTCGATGACATGATCGAGAAACTGCAGGTTATAGTCGCCCGGCACGCCAAACAGATGATCGGCACCACAATCTGTAAGACGGTCCAGCAGGTAATCGGCGACGCAGTACGGGGTTCGCATAACAGGTGTCCTTCTGACGTTGACCTCACTTTGAGTATTAAATAAGCGTGATGACTGTCCAGAAATGGCAAAAAGAAGAGTATGGAAAGAATGCTTTACAAAAAAGGCTGCGCTATGCTCTGTTTTTTCACATCAGTGTAAACGCATACACTGTTCTTACTTTTTAGCGCCAGAGGTCGTGAGAATGCACTATCAACCAGATAAAAACCGTTATCAGACAATGCTGTATCGTCGCTGTGGGCAAAGTGGCGTTAAATTACCCGCCGTCTCTCTTGGGCTCTGGCACAACTTCGGTGACGCCACGCTTATCGAAAACAGCCGTCAACTTTTACAGCGCGCGTTTGATCTTGGTATTACACACTTCGACCTTGCCAATAACTATGGTCCGCCTCCCGGTTCCGCCGAGCGCAATTTCGGCCGCATTTTGCAGGAAGATTTTCTGCCGTGGCGCGATGAGCTGATCATCTCGACGAAAGCGGGCTATACCATGTGGGACGGCCCTTACGGTGACTGGGGATCGCGCAAATATCTCATCGCAAGCCTGAATCAAAGTCTGAAACGTATGGGGCTGGAGTATGTTGATATCTTCTATCACCACCGTCCTGACCCGGAAACGCCGCTGCAGGAGACAATGAAAGCGCTTGACCATCTGGTGCGTCAGGGGAAAGCCCTGTATGTCGGTTTGTCCAATTACCCGGCCGAGCTTGCACGGCAGGCTATCGACATACTCCATGACCTCGGCACGCCGTGTCTGATCCATCAGCCGAAATATTCAATGTTTGAACGTGCGCCGGAAGCGGGCTTGCTGGACGTTTTGCAGGAAAAAGGTGTCGGCTGCATTCCATTCTCGCCGCTGGCGGGTGGTCAACTGACCGATCGTTATCTGAACGGCATTCCGGCGGACTCCCGCGCCGCGAGCGGGAGTAAGTTCCTGAACCCGGATCAGATAACCCAGGAGAAACTGGAAAAAGTCAGAAGACTGAACGCGCTGGCAGAAAGCCGGGGACAGAAGCTGTCTCAGATGGCGCTGGCCTGGATTTTGCGCCACGAGGCGGTAACTTCCGTACTGATTGGCGCCAGTAAAACCGGGCAAATAGACGATGCAGTGGGCATGCTGGAGAACCGCCATTTCACGGCGGAAGAGCTTGCCACCATTGACGGGATCCTGAATAGCTCAAAATAAATCCTGTTTTAGCAAAAAGTGCTATCACGTCTGAATTCGGAGTTGAGGCGATGAAACGAGGCTTTCCCAACTCGTAAAATTGCGTTAACAGGCCCCCTAAGGCCCCGATCGTGAAGGAGAAGAGTATGTTCAGGTCACTGATTCTTGCAGCGGTATTACTGGCTTCGGCCCCGCTGGTCGCCACTGCTGGCGAAATCACCCTGTTGCCATCAGTAAAATTACAAATTGGCGATCGTGACGACTACGGCAGATACTGGGACGGTGGCTACTGGCGCGACCGTGACTACTGGCACCGTCACTATGAGTGGCGCGGCGACCGCTGGTGGAAACATGATAATGGTTTGCACCGCGGCTGGTACAAAAACAACGCCTACGAGCGTGGTTATCGCGAAGGCTGGAACGACCGTGATGACCGCCGTGGCGGCTGGGATCGCGGCGGTAAAGGTCGCGGTGGACATGGTCACGGCCACGGTCGTCACTAATCTAAAAAAGGAGCCTCCCGGCTCCTTTTTCTTTTATAACCCCAATGCCGTGCCTATCAGTAACCACAGGTTCAGCGCCACTACCACAACCACGATGACCCATCCGGTCCGTTTCACCAGCGTGGTGTTAACCAGTTCGCCCATCAGATGTTTGTTGCTGGTAAAGATCAGCAGCGGCACCAGCGCAAGTGCGATTCCGAAGCTCAGCAGCACCTGGCTCATGACCAGAATGCGTGTTGGATCCAGCCCCATCAGGATCACCACAAATGACGGCAACATTGTGACGGTGCGACGTACCCACAGCGGTATATGGAAGCGGACGAACCCCTGCATGACCACCTGCCCGGCCAGTGTTCCTACCACCGTAGAGGAGAGACCTGCCGCCACCAGGCTTAAGCCAAATATGGTCGCAGCCGCGTGGCTCAGTAACGGCTCCAGCGTCAGATAGGCCTGGTCGAGATCGGCAATGCCGGTGTGACCGTTAAAGTGGAACGCAGCGGCAGCGGTTGCCATCATCGCCAGATTCACAAAACCGGCAATCGTCATGGCGATAGCCACATCCCATTTGGTTGCCGAATAGCGTTCTTTGCGCGTCCCCCCGTGCAGGTGCTGGGTTAGCGAGGAGTGAAGGTAAATCACATGCGGCATGATGGTCGCCCCCAGCACCCCGGCGGCGAGGAACACCGCTTCAGAGGTTGGCAGGCTTGGGATAACCATCCCTTTACCGAGCTGCGCCAGGTTAGGCTGCGAGAAAATCAGTTCGACAATATAGGCCGCAGCGACAAACAGCAGCAGGCCGCCGATGACTTTTTCCAGCGGTTTTTGCCCCCGACGCTGCAGCATCAGAATAAGGAAGGTGGCAATGCCGGTAAGCACCGCCCCCTGCAGCAGCGATACGCCAAGGATCAGCTTGAAACCAATTGCCGCACCAATGAATTCGGCGAGATCGGTTGCCATCGCAATGATTTCCGCCTGGATCCAGTACAACCATACCGCCGGGCGCGGGTAATGATCACGGATCTGTTCCGCCAGGTTTTTACCGGTGGCAATACCCAGTTTCGCGGAAAGCATCTGAATCAGCATAGCCATCAGGTTAGCCCAGACAACCACCCACAGAAGCTTATAGCCAAAGCTGGCCCCGGCCTGAATATTGGTCGCAAAATTGCCTGGATCGATATAGCCAATGGCAGCGATGAACGCAGGTCCCATTAATGCGAACCGCAACTTGCGCGCTGCTCTGCCACTGCTACCCTCTACGCGACTGTTTGTCATTTCTGCCTCTGAAATATAGCCTTTGCTATGTTTAATGCTATCAAAATGAGAATGATTATCAAGATCATTTGTAACGGTTGCAGTGATTTCTCTGATAGCTTTGAACGATAGACAGGCGGGTAAGCGGGGGCGCTCTAACAGAAACCGAAATCGCGCGCTCTTTTGTGAAGACTAGCACACAAACTTAACTTTTCACTCATTTACCTAACATAACAAAAATGTATTGTGGATCACTATTTTTGAGACTCGTCACAGGATGTAACTATAGTGTGTCCTTGATCTCGTTTTCTTTTCGGTTGTTACATAGAATGTGCACGAAAATTAAACCTGCCTCATATTTGGAGCAAATATGGACCGCGTCCTTCACTTTGTCCTGGCACTCGTTGTCGTTACTGCGCTTGCGTTGCTGGTCAGCCATGACCGTAAAAAAATCCGCATTCGCTTTGTTGTTCAGCTTCTCGTTATTGAAGTTTTGCTCGCGTGGTTCTTCCTGAACTCCAACGTGGGGCTTGGCTTCGTAAAAGGCTTCTCCGAAATGTTCGAAAAACTGCTCGGATTCGCCAACGAAGGGACGAACTTTGTCTTCGGTAAAATGAACGACGAAGGGCTGGCGTTCTTCTTCCTGAAAGTACTTTGCCCAATCGTCTTCATCTCTGCGCTGATTGGTATTCTGCAACACATCCGTGTTCTGCCGATTGTGATCCGCGCCATTGGTACCGTACTGTCCAAAGTTAACGGTATGGGTAAGCTGGAATCATTCAACGCCGTCAGCTCCCTGATTCTGGGCCAGTCAGAGAACTTTATCGCGTATAAAGATATTCTCGGCAAGATGTCCCGTAACCGTATGTACACCATGGCCGCAACAGCAATGTCCACCGTTTCCATGTCTATCGTGGGCGCGTATATGACCATGCTGGAACCAAAATATGTGGTTGCTGCTCTGGTGCTGAATATGTTCAGTACCTTTATCGTGCTGTCACTGATCAACCCATACCGTGTTGAGGAAGGTGAAGAGAACCTGCAGATGGCAAATCTGCACGAAGGTCAGAGCTTCTTTGAAATGCTGGGTGAATATATTCTGGCGGGCTTTAAAGTGGCGATTATCGTTGCCGCGATGCTGATCGGCTTCATCGCCCTGATCTCTGCCCTGAACGCCCTGTTCGCCGCAGTTCTGGGCATCTCCTTCCAGGGCATCCTGGGCTACATCTTCTATCCTGTTGCCTGGGTGATGGGTGTCCCTGCTCACGAAGCGCTGCAGGTTGGTAGTATCATGGCGACCAAACTGGTTTCTAACGAATTCGTTGCAATGATGGATCTGCAGAAAATCGCCAGCACGCTCTCTCCACGTGCGGAAGGCATCCTGTCCGTGTTCCTGGTTTCCTTCGCGAACTTCTCGTCCATCGGTATCATCGCCGGTGCGATTAAAGGTCTGAACGAAGAACAGGGTAACGTTGTTTCTCGCTTCGGTCTGAAACTGGTTTACGGCTCAACGCTGGTGAGCGTACTGTCAGCGTCTATCGCAGCACTGGTACTGTAACCCGTCACGTTATATGAGAACCGGGAGCCTGGCTCCCGGTTTTTTTTATGCCTGCAGTGCGTCAAGCGGCGTCGGTTTGCCTATCAGGTATCCCTGCAGGTAATCCACACCAAAGCGCAGCAGCATGTCACGTTGCGCCGGTGTCTCCACATATTCAGCCACCACACACAGTGATTTGGTTTTTGCCAGATTACAAATCGACTGCACAATCATCGCGTCCATGTCGTCGGTACAGATATCTTTAACAAAGCAGCCATCTATTTTAATGATATCCGCCTGAAGGCGTCTGAGTCGTTCGTAGTTGGCATAGCCGGTACCAAAATCATCAATCGCGATACGGAACCCACGATCCCGCAGCTGCTGAAGGTTTTTGATGCTGCTGCCAGAGTTCGAGAAGGCCTGCTCTTCCGTGATCTCAAGTACAACGTCCTGCGGCGCGATACCATAGTGTTCGAACAACGCGCTAATCTCGGTAGCTACCTCTTTTTGCATCAGCGTCAGAGGCATCAGGTTGACAGAAAAGCGAGTGCCACCCTGTGACGCAGGATGAGC
This sequence comes from Enterobacter cloacae complex sp. IR5384, assembly GCF_049237265.1. Lineage (NCBI taxonomy): Bacteria > Pseudomonadati > Pseudomonadota > Gammaproteobacteria > Enterobacterales > Enterobacteriaceae > Enterobacter > Enterobacter cloacae complex sp. IR5384. Next base: position 238,688 of record NZ_JBMKHJ010000004.1, read on the forward strand.
GCGCAACCACAACAGCAGTTTTTCCAGCACGCACATATCAAACCGGTGGCTCAGGTTAAACTGGGCAATCAGCGGGATGAAGCGGTCAGGCGTGATAATCTCACCCTCGCTTTCCATGCGCGCCAGTATTTCGTAATAACCGCTGCCGTCCGCTTTCTGGATTGGCTGGGCATATAAATGAAACTGACCGGCATCCAGGGCATGTTTGATACGCGCTAACATCAGCACCCGTTCTGTGGTTTGCCCCGACGCGGCCTCCAGGCTATTGGTGAGCGCGAGTACGTTATGCGCTCCGCATGACTGCTCGGCAAGCCAGCTCAGTTGGCCCAGCGTATGGTGCAAGTTCTCGCCGTTTTCAACCATTCCCCAGGATGCGCCAAACTCGATATCCAGCCCCGTGTTGTTCCAGTAAATTTTTCGGCTGTTTAATTGATCGACCATATGCTGCAGCCGTTCAGCGGTTTCAGGCCCCAGCAATACAATGACCAGCTCGCTGCCTGGCAACTGGAAGAGCTTCTCATCTTTCTGCAACAGCGGCTGCAGGGAGGTGGTTACCCTACGTTTGCAATGCACCCGCATAAGAATGCCGTAGTGGCGGCTTAAAAATTCCAGGTTGTCCATCCGCAGGCAGCAGATTTTTGCATCCGGCTGAGCCTGAAGAAACTCCTCCAGCGCCCGAATATTCGGTAAACCAGTCAGCGGGTCGGTCAGCGCCCTGTCCTGCCAGTCCTGCTTCAACCAGTTGCTTCGCTGGTAGAGCCGCGACATGTAAAGCAGACAGATAGCGAAAGAGATCAGCACAGACAGGATAAAGGAGAGTGAATGCCCAGATTCGACGCCATTAAGGAAGTTGTAGTTATAGGTCAACAGCAGCAGAGCGGATGCCGCCCACAGTAAAGAGATGAGCGCATAGCTGAGGCGACTGATACCTAGCGTAAAGAGAATAAAAATGACTGGCATTAAATAGCCAGCAATAACCGGTGACTCAAATGGCGCACATAACACGGCAAGGGTGAAAATTAAAAAAGCCAGCCAGATGAATACATACAAAGATTTTTTATGAAAAAACACTGGCTTCACGCTCCGCAGCCAGAAGGTTCTGACATAGCGGGGATTAATTATCATTCTTAATGGATAATAGAACATCATGGTGAAAATCAACGCTGCGCATATCAAGCTTTGAATATCAACGATGTTATAAATTACGGTGCCTTCGCCAAAGAATGTTGAGATAGTCACGGGAAAATCAAATAAAAAGCCAGCCAGATACATCAACCCTTTAATGCCTATCGGCACCATAAAGCCCAGCCAGAATATACGTTGCCCAATGTGTTTGTTCGGCACGCAGTGACGCCAGCGCTTGCCCAGCACAAGGCGCAGGACGCCACAGGCAGCAAAAACAGAAAACGTCTGACAGATCAATAATACTAAATATTGTAGTGGTGCTAAATTAATATTGTAGATGTTAGCAATAGTGAAACTTAAAAGAATGGGAATGATTGCCCGACGCCCAAATAACAAAATCACGGCCAGCATAACGCTTAACGGCAGCCATGCCAGATAAACATCATGACCATTTACTATAGCGCGTGGAGAGATATAACGGGAAAAGGGCACCGTAATCAAACACAGCGCCAGAGCAATCATAAATATCTTTACATTATTGTAAGTTTTTCTATTCATTAAGTTGGATAATCTGTTTTACCATGCAAATTATTGGCCGGACGGATAATAGGTTTATTAATTGCTCGAATCAAGTTGAAGTCCATTTATAGACTCGTTTATTGATTTGGATTGAGGCGAGGTATAGGAACGCTGCTAATTTGGCAACAAAAGAGGGTGAAGGTCGTTACAAAGACATAAAAAAACCCCCGTCTTTCGACGAGGGTTCAAATTTTGGTGGAGCTAAGCGGGATCGAACCGCTGACCTCTTGCATGCCATGCAAGCGCTCTCCCAGCTGAGCTATAGCCCCACATGTTACTTTACTTACCCTACTCTGTTGGGTTCAGAGTTTGGTGGAGCTAAGCGGGATCGAACCGCTGACCTCTTGCATGCCATGCAAGCGCTCTCCCAGCTGAGCTATAGCCCCATCGTAAAGCTGTCATGTTGACGGGCGGCATAATATGAATTCCGCTGCGGAGTGTCAACGGCAAAATCAATCACTGCCGTTCAATCGCCGAAAAATCATGCAAATGAACCACTTTGCGAGCCGCCTCGCAGTCAGGAGTTAAGCCTGTCACGTTTTCACCTAAAACGGTGCTATAAAATGAACCGTTAATTGACCCCACAAATATTCAGGAAATTGTATGATCAAGGAACGAATGACGCCAGAAGAGTTAGCCCTCCTCACTGGCTATAGCCGCCAGACCATCAATAAATGGGTACGCAAAGAGGGTTGGATTACATCGCCAAAACCGGGAGTTCAGGGCGGGAAAGCGCGCCTGGTACATGTGAACGAGAAAGTGCGTGACTTTATCCGCAGCGCGCGCCGGGCAACGGAAACCGCAGATATGCCGGAAAATGCGTTGCAAAACGGTTCTCTGCACACATTACTTCTGACGCTGGCGAATGAAATGACGCCGGAAGAGCAAAAGCAGATGACATCGCTGTTACTGCGGGAAGGGATTACCGGATTGTTGCAACGTTTAGGGATTCGCGACCATAACTGATATGAAAAGATTACGCAGCAAAATGACCACGGAAGAGCTGGCGAACAGCCTGGGTGTTGCCCGGCAAACCGTTAACCGCTGGATTCGTCAGCAGGGCTGGAAAACCGAAGGGATCAATGGCGTGAAAGGGGGACGGGCGCGGCTGATCCACATTGATGCTCGGGTGAAGGAGCATATCATGAACCTCCCTGCCATTCGCAACCGTCAGGCGGTTTACCACCTGGCAGAAGCAACGATGCCCTACGGCGATCCTGCGTCGTCGAATCTGCTCGTGCAGATTGTCGACACACTTGAAAACATGACGCAGCTGGAACAGGAACGACTGCACGTGTTGCTAAAACGCGAAGGCATCAGTGGTTTTCTTACGCGCCTGGGTATTGCTGAATTACACGCATAAAAAAACGGCAGGTTACCCTGCCGTTTTTGCATCTCAGGCTGTTTTACTGCTGGTTTTCACGTTCAGCAATAAATCCCAGAGCCTTGTTAATGCGCGCCACGCTGCGAGACTTACCGATCGCGTGAACGGTAACATCCAGCGCCGGAGACTGACCCGCACCGGTCACCGCTACGCGCAGTGGCATACCTACTTTACCCATACCGACTTCCAGTTCGTCAGCGGTAGCCTGAATCGCATGATGCACATTCTCGGCGGTCCACTCAGTGAGGGCAGCCAGTTTGTCACGTACCACTTCCAGCGGCTGACGCGCAACAGGACGCAGATGTTTCTTCGCGGCATCCGCATCGAACTCATCAAACTCTTCATAGAAGTAGCGGCAGCTTTCGGCGATCTCTTTCAGAGTTTTGCAACGCTCGCCGAGCAGTTTCACCAGGTCCGCCAGCTCAGGGCCAGTACGGGTATCAATATTGGCCTGCTCAATGTGCCACTGCAGGTAAGTCGCCACATATTCCGGCGGCATGGTATTGATGTAGTGGTGGTTCAGCCACAGCAGCTTGTCAGTGTTAAATGCACTGGCGGATTTGCTCACAGAGTTCAGAGAGAACAGATCGATCATCTCTTCGCGGCTGAAAATTTCCTGATCGCCATGAGCCCAGCCCAGACGCACCAGGTAGTTCAGCAGCGCTTCCGGCAGATAGCCGTCGTCGCGATACTGCATAACGCTGACCGCACCGTGACGTTTAGACAGCTTTTTACCGTCGTCACCGTTGATCATTGAAACGTGCGCATAGACCGGAACAGGGGCATTTAACGCTTTCAGGATGTTGATCTGGCGCGGGGTGTTATTGATATGGTCTTCGCCACGGATAACGTGGGTGATTTCCATGTCCCAGTCGTCAACCACCACGCAGAAGTTATAGGTTGGAGAACCGTCGGTACGGCGGATGATCAGGTCGTCCAGCTCCTGGTTGCTGAATTCGATTGGGCCACGGATCTGGTCGTCAAAAATAACAGAGCCGTCCTGTGGGTTAGCAAAACGCACCACGCAAGGTTCATCAGCGGCATGCTCGCTGTGGTCATGGCGGCAGCGGCCGTCGTAACGAGGCTTTTCGCCGTTCGCCATCTGCTCTTCACGTAGCGCATCCAGGCGCTCTTTAGAGCAATAGCATTTGTATGCCGTACCCGCGACCAGCATCTCGTCAATTACCGCGTTATAACGGTCAAAACGTTTGGTCTGGAAGTAAGGACCTTCATCCCACTGCAGATTCAGCCAGTTCATCCCATCCATAATGGCTTCAATTGCTTCCGGCGTGGAGCGCTCGAGATCGGTGTCTTCAATACGCAGCACGAACTCACCTTTGTTGTGGCGTGCAAAAAGCCAGGAATAGAGAGCAGTACGTGCACCACCGACGTGCAGGTAGCCTGTCGGGCTGGGCGCGAAGCGAGTTTTGATTTTCATGAAATGGCCTTACGTTATAAAGATGCCGGCAATCGGCAAATCCTGGGGAAAAAACGATGGGCAATATTCTATCACTGTGCGGCGATTCCTCAATGTCGATCCCTTTATCGTGACCGAGTTTGCTGTTTTTGTTTAGAAATCATGCGCCACAGCCCATTTCACGATCGTTTTGTTTAATTTTACGACGAACGAATAAAAACTTTAGAAAATGCGTTGACTCATTTTCAACTCTCCCTATAATGCGACTCCACACAGCGGGGGTGATTAGCTCAGTTGGTAGAGCATCTCCTTTACACGGAGGGGGTCGGCGGTTCGAGCCCGTCATCACCCACCATCTACTTCACGTAGACTCGCAGTGTAGATAAGAATTGAGATTGGGCGATTAGCTCAGTTGGTAGAGCATCTCCTTTACACGGAGGGGGTCGGCGGTTCGAGCCCGTCATCGCCCACCATTCTCACCTTATCGCAGCAGTTCCGAAATGGGCGATTAGCTCAGTTGGTAGAGCATCTCCTTTACACGGAGGGGGTCGGCGGTTCGAGCCCGTCATCGCCCACCATTTCGGGTCGTTAGCTCAGTTGGTAGAGCAGTTGACTTTTAATCAATTGGTCGCAGGTTCGAATCCTGCACGACCCACCAATGTAAAAAAGCGCCCTAAAGGCGCTTTTTTGCTATCTGCGATATGGACGGTTCGAATCTTTTGCACAGAAACTTCCTGTAGCCGCTCCAGCCAGCCTAACGCCCTGCCAGATATAGCAGTTTTCCTCAAGCTCCCACCATCGGTGCCGATATCTCTGTTTTATGGTAAGAGGAAAGACTATGACGACCATTCAGACATCAACCCACCCTATTCAAACCAGTAACAGTGGTGGGAGTGCTTCCAGTGGCAACGATATTGCTGCCCAAATCAGCCGCATCACGGAGCAAATCACCAAACTGACTCAACAGCTAAAAGAGCTGCCAGAGAGTGCCGGCAGCCCGGAAGAGAAGAAAAAACAGCAGGAGCTCATTCAGGCACAGCTTAAAGTGCTGCAGACACAGCTTGCACAACTATTGCGCCAGCAGGCGGAAGAGGCCCAGAAGAAACAAGATCAGAAGCAGGGCAAAGTGGAAGGGGTAAACAACCCATCAGATGTCAATCAGATCGATATTTACATCTAATCATCTGCAGCATTAAACAGTGGGTCGCGTATGCGGGCTTCGGTTAACCGTTGCGCCTGGATACGCACCACTTCCCAGATAGCCTGTGCCGCCCCCGAAAGAGAACGATTTTTTCGTCGAACCAGCATCAGCTTTCTGTCAACCACCGGGGTCAACCGTCTTACAGCCAGCCGGCTCCCCTGTGGCAACGGCAGTGCCAGGGCAGGCAATACGCTGATCCCAATGCCTGCCTCAACCATAGGAAACAGCGTAGCCGGGTGACCAATCTCCTGCACGATGGTTGCTTTTACCCCCTGAGCATTCAGCGCGGAGTCAATCAACGGACGGCTGCCCGATGCATAATCCTGTAAAACCAGTTTCGCGCCCTGCAGCGTCTGCCAGCTAACATGAGGCAGCATTGCCAGCGGATCGTCGTCCCGACAGAGCAGCAAAAAAGGCTCAGAAAGCACAATCTCACACTCCAGGTCACTCACCTGGCCGGGATCGATGACGATGCCAAAATCCACATCGCCCTGGCGGATGCTCTCCAGCACCCACTGTTGCGGCCTGTCGTGCAGCACAAAATCTATATCCGGATAGCGCTGGTTACCCTCAGCAATACACTGCGGAATAAGATGCGCCGAAATCGTCTGGCTTGCTGCCACCCGTACGGTGCCAGAAAGCTGCTGCCCCAGTCTCCCGACATCCCTGAGCGTGCTGTTCAGTTCATCCAGTAACCGCTCCAGTCGCAGCGCCAGCTGCTGTCCGGCTTCGGTTAATACCACTTCACGCGTGGTGCGGTCGAGTAGACGCACACCTGTCTGGAGTTCCAGTTCTTTCACACTGTGGCTGACGGCCGACTGGCTCAGGCCAATGATCTCCCCTGCCCGGCTGAAGCTGCGGGCATGGGCCACGGTGACAAAAACGCGAAGCTGACGTAAGGAATAATTCATCTGTTTAATTCATGAATAGATGCAATAAATCAATTTTATTTCTCAAAGGGAACAAAGCACAATAGCGACATCTGTTTTCAGGAGTCATTATGAAACTATTTCGTATTCTTGATCCGTTTACACTTACCCTGGTCGTCACCGTTTTACTGGCCTCCTTCTTCCCCGCGCGCGGCGGTTTTGTGCCATTCTTTGAAGGACTCACTACCGCGGCCATCGCGCTGCTGTTCTTTATGCACGGCGCCAAACTCTCCCGCGAAGCCATTATCGCAGGGGGAAGCCACTGGCGACTCCACCTGTGGGTCATGTGCAGCACCTTTATTCTTTTCCCAATACTCGGCGTGCTGTTTGCGTGGTGGGCTCCGGTCAATGTTGACCCGGCGCTCTATACCGGTTTCCTCTACCTCTGTATTTTGCCAGCCACCGTCCAGTCCGCGATTGCCTTTACTTCGCTGGCAGGCGGCAACGTCGCGGCCGCTGTCTGCTCGGCATCGGCATCAAGCCTGTTAGGGATTTTCGTCTCGCCGCTGCTGGTTGGCCTGCTGATGAATATGCACGGTGCAGGCGGTAATCTGGAGCAGGTCGGGAAAATCTGTCTGCAGCTGCTTCTGCCATTTGTCCTTGGTCATCTTTCTCGTCCGTGGACGGGGGCGTTTGTGGCGAAGCACAAGAAATGGATCTCAAAAACCGATCAGACGTCGATCCTGCTGGTGGTTTACTCCGCCTTCAGCGAAGCCGTGGTGAATGGTATCTGGCATAAGGTGGGCGCAGGCTCGCTGCTGTTTATCGTGGTGGTCAGTATCGTCCTGCTGGCGATTGTCATTGCGGTAAACGTCTTTGTGGCACGCAAATGTGGCTTCAACAAAGCAGACGAAATCACCATTGTGTTCTGCGGCTCGAAGAAAAGCCTGGCAAACGGCATCCCGATGGCCAACATTCTGTTCCCGACCTCGGTGATTGGGATGATGGTACTGCCGCTGATGATTTTCCATCAGATCCAGCTGATGGTCTGTGCAGTACTGGCGCGTCGTTATAAACGTCAGACGGAAAAACTGGCGCAGGAAGAGACCCGCGCCGCGAAGGCTTAAGGACGTTTCAGGGGCTGAACCAGCTGGGTCAGCCCCTCGGTTTTAATCAGTAGCGTGATGGCCATCAGCTCGCCCAGTCGTCCCGCCGGGAATTCATCCTTTCGGGCAAACCACAGAAGGTACTCTTCCGGCAAATCAATCAGCCTGCGGCCCTTATATTTACCGAACGGCATCTCTGTATTGGCGATCTCGACGAGCTGCTCTTTTTCCACGTTACTCTCCCAACAGACGCATCATTTCTGCTTCATCGATTACCTCAATCCCGAGCTCCTGCGCTTTTGCAAGCTTGGAACCGGCGGCTTCCCCGGCGATCACCAGATCCGTTTTCTTCGACACGCTGCCCGCCACTTTTGCCCCCAGCGCCACCAGACGCGCCTTCGCATCATCCCGTGAAAGCTGGCTGAGACTGCCGGTCAGTACTACCGTTTTACCGGCAAACGGGCTGTCGATCTCTTCGGCGTTGACGACGACCGGCGCAGGCCATTTAATGCCCTGCTCCAGCAGTTTGCCGATGACGTCGCGGTTGCTCTCTTCGGCAAAGAAGTTAAAGACGTGCGTGGCCACCACAATGCCGACATCAGGCACTTTTTGCAGCTCCTCAATGCTCGCTTTCTCCAGCGCGTCCAGCGTGCCAAAGTACGCCGCCAGACCTGCAGCGGTGGCTTCACCCACCTCACGAATACCAAGCGCATAGAGGAAACGTGCAAACGTGGTCTCTTTGGCGGCTTCCAGCGCATTCACCACATTCTGAGCCGACTTCGGCCCCATGCGGTCAAGACCGGTCAGCTTACCCGCCGTCAGTTTGAAAAGATCCGCAGGCGTATGGACATACTCTTTCTCAACCAGCTGGTCGATAATTTTGTCACCCATGCCGTCAACGTCCATTGCCCGTCGGGAAACGAAATGCTTGAGTGACTCTTTACGCTGCGCGCCACAGATTAATCCCCCGGTACAGCGAGCCACCGCTTCGCCTTCCACACGCTCTACGTCTGAGCCACATACCGGGCAATGCGTCGGAAACACGATGGCGCGCGTATCATCAGGGCGCTCTGACTGAACCACGTTGACGACCTGCGGGATCACATCTCCCGCCCGGCGAATCACCACTTTGTCACCAATACGCAGGCCAAGACGATCGATTTCATCCGCGTTATGCAGCGTAGCGTTGCTCACCAGCACACCGGCCACGTGCACTGGCTCCAGACGTGCAACTGGCGTGATGGCTCCCGTACGACCCACCTGGAACTCCACATCGCGGACAAAGGTCATCTGCTCCTGGGCCGGGAATTTAAACGCCACAGCCCAGCGCGGTGCTCGCGCCACAAAGCCTAGCTGCTCCTGAAGCGCAAGCGAGTTAACCTTGATCACCACACCATCGATATCAAAACCGAGCGTCGGGCGGTCTTCTTCAACTTTGCGATAAAACGCAAGAACCGCCTCCGGTGAGTCGCAAAGCTGCACGCGGTTGCTGACCGGCAAGCCCCACGCTTTAAACTGCAGCAAACGCCCGAGGTGGGTGTCCGGCAGCTCCCCTCCTTCCAGAATACCGACGCCATAGCAGAAGAAAGTAAGCGGTCGCTTCGCGGTAATACGCGGGTCCAGCTGGCGTAAAGAGCCTGCCGCCGCGTTGCGCGGGTTCGCAAACACCTTCCCACCGGTGCGACGCGCCTCTTCGTTGATTTTCTCGAAGCCCGCCTGCGGCAGGAAAACTTCACCGCGCACTTCCAGACGAGCAGGAATATTGTCGCCGTGCAACTTCAGCGGGATCGCGCGGATGGTACGCACGTTGGTGGTGATGTCTTCCCCGGTGGTGCCATCACCGCGCGTTGCGGCACGGACCAGCACGCCGTTTTCGTAGAGGATGCTGACGGCCAGGCCATCCAGCTTCAGCTCACAGCACCAGGTCAGGGCGTCGCTGCTTTTGAGTCGATCCTGCACACGCTTATTAAAGGCGAGAAAGCTCTCTTCATCGAAGACGTTATCCAGAGAGAGCATCGGCACTTCATGACGTACCTGGCTGAACGCACCTAGCGGTTCAGCGCCGACACGTTGGGTTGGCGAGTCCGGGGTGATCAACTCCGGGTGCTGCGCCTCTAAATCGCGCAGTTCACGCATCAGGCGATCGTACTCCGCATCCGGCACTTCCGGTGCGTCCATCACATGATAAAGATAGTCATGATGGCGAAGCGTGGTTCGCAGTTCAGTGATTTGTTGTTCGATTGAGTCCATATCGCACCATCAATGAGAAAAAACCCCCGACAGGCGGGGGTTGAGGAGGAGCTGAAGAAAACGCGTCGATTACGCGTTGGCTTCCTTAACTTCGCGGATGCGGTCCTGATACTCGCGCAGTTTCTGCGGCGTCATCATGCGACGCTGGTCGTCGAGTACCACACCACCCACTTCGTCAGCGATGTGCTGAGCGGACTGCAGCATCAGCTTAAAGTTTTGCAGTTCGTCACCGTAAGATGGAACCTGCATAAAGATCGTCACGCCCGGCGTTACGAAATCGCCCGTCATTTCAGGGTCGAAGGTGCCAGGGTTAACCATGTTGGCCAGGCTAAACAACGCCGGGCCGCTACCGTCCGGGCTCAGGTGGCGATGGAAAATATTCATGTCGCCAAACTTGAAGCCAGCCTGTTGAATACTGTTAAGCAGCACGTCACCGTTCAGATGGCTGCCGTGATGGGCGGCCACGTTCATGATGATCACCGCTTCTTTACGCTGCGGTTTTTCAACAACCGGTTCTGGCTCTACAACGGGCTCTGGCTCAACCTGCGGTGCCGGGGCTGGATGTGCTGCAGGCTGCGCCTGAACAGGCTGTTGCGGCGGTTGCTGTACCGGCTGAGCAGGCTGCGGTTGTACAGGCTGCTGCACGGGTTGCTGTGGAACCGGCTGCGGCGCAGCTGGCTGCTGTTGAACAGGCTGCGGCGGCGGCTGACGCACCGGCTCTTCCACAGGCTGCGGCGCAGGCTGGCGCGGCTGTGCAGAAGCATACGGCGGTTGATACTGGTGCTGCGCAGTACGGGGGGCTTCATGCTCCCCATGAGCCGCGCCGGGCGCAGTATTGACCCGATGAACACGAACTTCACCCACGCCGTCGTCATCGCGATCGTCGATGTCATATTCACTGTCATCGTCGTCACGACTGGATTTCATGCGCTTCAGTGGGCGATCGCGAAACATAGAAGAACGCTCTTTACGGCTGGTCCAGAAACCATGTACCAGTAAAGCGATTATGGCGATCGCGCCAACAATGATTAATATCAGACGCAAATCCTGCATCATTATATTCTCTGTTGTTCTAACACCTTGCCACCACGGCAAACATTTACTCACTAAGAGTATTTGCCGTTTACGTCAAGTGCAAGTGTGTGCAGAGCATTCACAGCATAAAGATGAACTAAATCGTGCTTTTTGCTGTTTTTTCGAACATTTCCGAACTGGTCATTGGTCCGTAACTGGATAATATAGGCGGGCAATTCCACTGGTTGTGAAAAAAGGAGTACAGCCTGGTTATGGTTTCAACATCTTCTTCTCCCCCACGCAGCGGCGTCTGGTATTTTTCCCAGGGCTGGAAACTGGTCTCCCTGCCGGGTATTCGACGTTTCGTCATTCTGCCCTTGCTGATCAACATTATTCTTATGGGCGGCGCCTTCTGGTGGCTTTTCACGAAGCTTGAAAGCTGGGTCCCGGCCATGATGAGTTATGTACCTGACTGGCTGCAGTGGCTGAGCTATCTGCTGTGGCCACTCGCGGTGATTTCTGTGCTGTTGGTGTTCGGCTATTTCTTCTCAACGATTGCCAACTGGATTGCGGCGCCGTTTAACGGCCTGCTGGCGGAACAGTTGGAAGCGCGTCTGACCGGTGCCACACCACCGGACACGGGCGTACTGGGGATCATGAAAGATATTCCGCGCATCATGAAGCGCGAATGGCAAAAATTCGCCTGGTATCTCCCCCGTGCAATTGTACTGCTTCTCCTTTATCTGGTGCCCGGTATCGGCCAGACGGTGGCACCTGTGCTGTGGTTCCTGTTCAGCGCCTGGATGCTGGCTATTCAGTACTGCGACTACCCGTTTGATAACCACAAGGTGCCCTTTAAAGAGATGCGTACCGCGCTGCGCACGCAGAAAGTGGCCAATATGCAGTTTGGCGCGCTTACCAGCCTGTTCACCTTGATCCCCTTCCTTAATCTTTTCATCATGCCCGTTGCGGTGTGCGGCGCAACGGCAATGTGGGTCGACTGCTACCGTGCTAAGCACGCGTTATGGAAGTAATGCAAAAATGTGTAAACAAGGGATGGCTTATGCTATCCCTTATTCCATACTGATCCCCATTATTTCCTTGCAGTATATAGATATGCGAATTCCTTACTTCCCCCTACCTGCTTAGCAGGTATGCTGGGTCGGTATCCCAATTTCATACAGTTAAGGACAGGCCATGAGTAAGATTTATGAAGACAACTCGCTGACTATCGGTCATACGCCCCTGGTTCGACTGAACCGTATCGGTAATGGACGCATTCTGGCGAAGGTCGAATCCCGCAACCCGAGCTTCAGCGTAAAATGCCGTATCGGTGCAAATATGATTTGGGATGCCGAAAAACGTGGCGTGCTCAAGCCAGGCGTTGAGCTGGTGGAGCCTACCAGCGGCAACACCGGTATTGCGCTGGCCTATGTGGCTGCGGCGCGTGGCTATAAGCTGACGCTGACCATGCCTGAAACCATGAGCATCGAACGCCGCAAGCTCCTAAAAGCGCTGGGTGCAAACCTGGTGTTGACCGAAGGCGCGAAAGGCATGAAAGGTGCCATTCAGAAAGCCGAAGAGATTGTTGCCAGCGATCCGGCGAAATACCTGCTGCTTCAGCAGTTCAGCAACCCGGCAAACCCGGAAATTCACGAAAAAACCACCGGCCCGGAAATCTGGGAAGATACCGATGGCCAGGTTGATGTGTTTATCTCCGGCGTGGGTACCGGCGGTACGCTGACCGGTGTGTCACGCTATATTAAAGGCACGAAAGGTAAAAAAGACCTGATCACCGTGGCCGTTGAGCCGACCGACTCGCCGGTTATCACCCAGGCGCTGGCGGGTGAAGAGCTCAAGCCGGGCCCGCACAAGATTCAGGGTATCGGCGCAGGCTTTATTCCGGGTAACCTGGATCTGAAGCTTATCGATAAAGTCGTCACGATCACGAACGAAGAAGCCATCTCGACGGCACGCCGCCTGATGGATGAAGAAGGTATTCTGGCCGGTATCTCTTCCGGTGCGGCCGTTGCGGCGGCGCTCAAACTTCAGGAAGATGAGTCCTTTACCAACAAGAATATTGTGGTTATCCTACCTTCGTCAGGTGAGCGTTACTTAAGCACTGCACTGTTTGCCGATCTGTTTACCGAGAAAGAACTGCAACAGTAATGCCAGCATGTTAATAACGCGTAAAAAAGCACCTTTTTAGGTGCTTTTTTGTGGCCTGCTTCAAAGTTTTACCCCTCCTGGCATTGATTCACCCCGTTGGGTCTGGTATTTAAACCAGCAATTATTTTGATGCGTGAAATTAATCAGCGAACGAAATACCCTTGCTGAATCGATTTTATGATTTGGTTCAAGTCTTGCTTTCGCTGCATAATGTTTAATGACGATCGAAACGTCAGCGCTAACAATACAGGCTAAAGTTCAGTCGCCAGGCTAGACTTTAGTTCCACAACACTAAACCTATAAGTTGGGGAAATACAATGTTCCAGCAAGAAGTTACCATTACCGCTCCGAACGGTCTGCACACCCGCCCTGCTGCTCAGTTTGTTAAAGAAGCGAAAGGCTTCACTTCTGAAATCACTGTGACTTCCAACGGCAAAAGCGCTAGCGCAAAAAGCCTGTTCAAACTGCAGACTCTGGGCCTGACTCAGGGCACCGTTGTCACTATCTCTGCTGAAGGTGAAGACGAGCAGAAAGCAGTTGAGCATCTGGTAAAACTGATGGCTGAGCTCGAGTAAGTTTCCGGGTTCTTTTAAATATCAGTCACAAGTAAGGTAGGGTTATGATTTCAGGCATTTTAGCATCCCCGGGTATCGCTTTCGGCAAAGCATTGCTGCTGAAAGAAGACGAGATCGTCATCGACCGGAAAAAAATTTCTGCCGACAAGGTTGATCAGGAAGTTGAACGTTTTCTGAGCGGTCGTGCCAAGGCATCTGCGCAACTGGAAGCAATCAAAACTAAAGCTGGCGAAACTTTCGGTGAAGAAAAAGAAGCTATCTTCGAAGGGCACATCATGCTGCTCGAAGATGAGGAGCTGGAGCAGGAAATCATAGCCCTGATTAAAGATAAAGGCATGACGGCCGACGCGGCTGCGCATGAAGTTATCGAAGGTCAGGCATCTGCCCTGGAAGAGCTGGACGATGAATACCTGAAAGAGCGTGCGGCTGACGTACGTGACATCGGTAAACGCCTGCTGCGCAACATTCTGGGTCTGGCCATCATCGATCTGAGCGCGATTCAGGACGAAGTGATCCTGGTTGCCGCTGACCTGACCCCGTCTGAAACCGCACAGCTGAACCTGAACAAGGTGCTGGGTTTCATCACCGACGCCGGTGGCCGTACCTCCCACACCTCAATCATGGCGCGTTCTCTGGAACTGCCTGCCATCGTGGGTACCGGTAACGTCACCACTCAGGTGAAAAACGACGACTATCTGATTCTGGATGCCGTAAACAACGTGGTTTACGTCAACCCAACTAACGATGTGATCGAGCAACTGCGTACCGTTCAGGAGCAGGTTGCCACCGAGAAAGCGGAACTCGCTAAACTGAAAGACCTGCCAGCCATCACGCTGGACGGCCATCAGGTAGAAGTGTGCGCTAACATCGGTACCGTACGCGACGTCGATGGCGCTGAGCGCAACGGCGCGGAAGGTGTGGGTCTGTATCGTACTGAATTCCTGTTCATGGACCGTGACGCCCTGCCAACTGAAGAAGAGCAGTTTGCGGCGTACAAAGCGGTGGCTGAAGCCTGTGGCTCTCAGGCCGTTATCGTCCGTACCATGGACATCGGTGGCGACAAAGAGCTGCCGTACATGAACTTCCCGAAAGAAGAGAACCCATTCCTGGGCTGGCGTGCAGTGCGTATCGCTATGGATCGTAAAGAGATCCTGCGTGACCAGGTGCGTGCGATTCTGCGTGCCTCTGCTTTCGGTAAGCTGCGCATTATGTTCCCGATGATCATCTCTGTTGAAGAAGTGCGTGCACTGAAGAAAGAGATCGAGATCTACAAACAGGAACTGCGTGACGAAGGTAAAGCATTTGACGAGTCAATTGAGATCGGCGTAATGGTGGAAACACCAGCAGCCGCGACCATTGCGCGTCATTTAGCCAAAGAAGTTGATTTCTTTAGTATCGGCACCAATGATTTAACGCAGTACACCCTGGCAGTTGACCGTGGTAATGATATGATTTCACATCTCTACCAGCCAATGTCACCGTCCGTACTGAACTTGATCAAGCAAGTTATTGATGCTTCTCATGCAGAAGGTAAATGGACTGGCATGTGTGGTGAGCTTGCAGGCGACGAACGTGCTACACTTCTGTTGCTGGGTATGGGTCTGGACGAATTCTCTATGAGCGCCATTTCCATCCCGCGCATTAAGAAGATTATCCGTAACACGAACTTCGAAGATGCGAAGGTGTTAGCAGAGCAGGCTCTTGCTCAACCGACAACGGACGAGTTAATGACGCTGGTTAACAAGTTCATTGAAGAAAAAACAATCTGCTAATCCACGAGATGCGGCCCAAATTACTGCTTAGGAGAAGATCATGGGTTTGTTCGATAAACTGAAATCTCTGGTTTCTGATGATAAGAAAGACTCCGGAACTATTGAGATTGTTGCTCCGCTCTCCGGCGAGATCGTCAACATCGAAGACGTGCCGGATGTAGTGTTTGCTGAGAAAATCGTTGGTGATGGCATTGCTATCAAACCAACTGGCAACAAAATGGTTGCTCCAGTTGACGGCACCATCGGTAAAATTTTTGAAACCAACCATGCGTTCTCTATCGAATCTGATAGCGGTATCGAACTGTTCGTTCACTTCGGTATCGACACCGTTGAACTGAAAGGCGAAGGCTTCAAACGTATCGCAGAAGAAGGCCAGCGTGTTAAAGTTGGCGACCCGGTGATTGAATTCGATCTGCCACTGCTGGAAGAAAAAGCCAAGTCTACCCTGACGCCGGTTGTTATCTCCAACATGGACGAAATCAAAGAGCTGATCAAACTGTCTGGCAGCGTCACCGTGGGTGAAACCCCGGTTATCCGCATCAAGAAGTAATTCTTGCCGCACAGAAAAATGGCGCCTTCGGGCGCCATTTTTGTTTATGCGGGGAGGATAAGCTCGTCGTAACCTTTCGACTGCGTATAGATCATGACGTCAGTCACCCGATCGCCTGCCATGCGTATGGCGTCAGCAACGGTTTTCCCCCCCACGATACCGCTGACCAGTTCTGAACAGAACAGATCGCCCGTTCCTTTCAGATCCGTCTCGACGCGCGGGTGCGCGCTTACGGTAACGCCCTCTTTACTCACCAGCACGACGTGAATATTCTGCGGGTCGTCGGCCACCGGCGCACTGGTTATCGCCACCCATTTCAGCGTATCGGAAAGCAGCCCCTGCGCGGCGGCGATGGCGCTCTCTGGCGTGCGGCACGGTTTACCGCTTAACACTTCCAGTTCGAATACGTTGGGCGTAATGCCCTGCGCCAGCGGCAGCAGATGCTCACGATACGCCTCAGGAATATCAGGTTTAACGTACATACCGCTGTCGATATCCCCGATCACCGGGTCAACCAGCACCAGCAACTCCGGGTGTTGCACTTTGATCGTCTTCAGCCACTGCGCCAGCAGAACAATCTGGCTGGCGCTGCCCATGTAGCCAGTGGTGACCGCCTTAAGCTCGCGCAGGATCTCGCGCTCTTCCAGCGCCTTCAGGTAGCCGCTGAACCACTCATCGGGGATCACCCCGCCGTAAAAGGTGTCATAGTGCGGCGTGTTGCTGAACAGCACCGTCGGCACGGCGGTCACGTTAAGCCGGTGGGTACGAATATTGGGTACCGCAATGCTGTTCCCCACGCTGCCGTACACCACCTGCGACTGCACCGCGACAATATCGGTTTGCTGCGCCCGGGTCTTATCCCGGAATAAAATCATCTCCATGACGCTTAAATCCCCGCCCCCTGCGAATAACTCTCTTCGCCAAAGACGCCGGTAGACAGATAACGATCGCCGCGATCGCAGATAATCGCCACCACCACTGCACCAGGGTTCTCCTGCGCCACACGCATCGCACCTGCTACCGCGCCACCCGAGCTAACCCCGCAGAAGATGCCTTCGCGTACCGCCAGCTCGCGCATGGTATTTTCCGCCTCGCGCTGATGAATATCCAGCACCTGATCCACCAGCTGAGCATTAAAAATGCCCGGCATGTATTCCGCAGGCCAGCGACGAATACCCGGAATGCTGCTCCCCTCTTCCGGCTGCAGGCCGACAATGGCGACCGGTTTTTCCTGCTCGCGCAGAAAACGCGACACGCCGGTGATGGTGCCGGTGGTGCCCATGCTGGAGACAAAATGGGTGATACGCCCGTCGGTTTGTTGCCAGATTTCCGGGCCAGTGGTCGTGTAGTGGGCGTAGGGATTATCCGGATTATTGAACTGATCCAGCAGTTTGCCTTCACCGCGCTCAGCCATCGCCAGCGCCAGGTCGCGCGCCCCTTCCATCCCCTGCTCTTTGGTCACCAGTATCAGTTCAGCACCGTAAGCCCGCATCGCGGCGCGGCGCTCCTGACTCATGTTGTCCGGCATCAGCAGCTTCATGCGGTAGCCTTTCAGCGCGGCAATCATCGCCAGCGCAATGCCGGTATTCCCGCTTGTGGCCTCAATGAGCACGTCGCCTGGCTTAATTTCACCGCGCTTCTCAGCCTGGACAATCATCGACAGCGCCGCGCGGTCTTTGACTGACCCCGCCGGGTTATTGCCTTCGAGTTTGACCCAGATTTCGCTGCCGTTGTCAGGCCCCATGCGCTGAAGCTTGACCAGTGGAGTGTTGCCGATGGTGTGTTCGAGTGTATTCACGATTTTTACTCAATAAAAAAGCCGGGTGGCGCTTCGCTTACCCGGCCTACAAGACGCAGTTTTAGCTGTAGGCCCGGTCAGCGCAGCGCCACCGGGCGATAAACATCCTAATAACCTATCAGGCTGACTCCGCCAGAGCAATATCCTCGCGCGTCTCGATGCGCTGGTTACCGTGATAAATACGGGCATGCTGCAGCCCCACAAACAGGCGTTCACCCCGGTGTGGCGCCTCTTCATCGCGCATCACCACCGTCAGCGGCTCGGTATACCAGCCCAGCGGTTGTACCACCATTTGTGTGTAGTGACCTTTAGGGCTAGCTTCCAGCACCTGCACCGGCAGCGGTGAATCCAGGCTGGTACGACGGCTGACGTCCACTTCCCACGGGCGCAGGAACAGGTCCACCGGCCCCTGATGGGCAGGCGTGTATCCCAGCGGCCAGCGGTGTGCCCCGACGTGGAATTGTCCGCCGCGTACGGTGCCCTGCAGACGGTTAACTTCGCCCATAAACTCCAGGACAAAACGGGTGGCAGGTTCACGCCAGAGCTGCTCTGGCTCGTCCACCTGCTCGATGTTCCCCTGGCTCATGACCACCACACGGTCCGCGACTTCCATCGCCTCTTCCTGGTCGTGGGTGACGAAGACGCTGGTGAATTTCAGCTCTTCATGCAGCTGACGCAGCCAGCGGCGCAGCTCTTTACGCACCTGCGCATCCAGCGCGCCAAACGGCTCATCAAGCAGCAGTATTTGTGGCTCCACGGCCAGCGCGCGCGCCAGTGCGACACGCTGTTTCTGGCCGCCCGAAAGCTGCGCCGGGAAACGGTCAGCCAGGTGGGCCAGCTGCACCATTTCCAGCAGTTTGGTCACCTTCGCTTTGATGGTTGCCGCATCCGGGCGTGCGCGACGCGGCAGCACGGTCAGGCCAAACGCAATGTTGTCGAACACCGTCATGTGGCGAAACAGCGCGTAATGCTGGAACACGAAGCCGACTTTACGATCGCGGGCATGCAGGCGGCTCACGTCGGTGCCGTGAAAACGGATATGTCCGCTGGTCTGATGTTCAAGACCGGCGATGATACGCAGCAGCGTGGTTTTACCCGAGCCAGACGGCCCCAGCAGCGCCACCATTTGTCCGGAAGGGATATCCAGCGAGATATCATTCAGCACCTGGGTGCGACCAAAAGACTTCTTAATATTGGCAATCTCAATGCTCATGATTTCCCTCCTGATGCTGACGTTTTTCCTGATTTTCTAAACGCCACTGCACCACACTCTTCAAAAACAGGGTCAAAATAGCCATCAGCGTCAGCAACGCTGCGGCGGTAAAGGAGCCGATGGTGTTATAGTCCTGCTGCAGCAGTTCAATCTGTAACGGCAGCGACAGGGTTTCACCTCGAATGGAACCGGATACAACCGACACCGCCCCAAACTCGCCGATTGCGCGGGCGTTGGTCAGCACCACCCCATAGAGCAGTGCCCAGCGAATGTTCGGCAGCGTGACGCGGCGGAACATCTGCCAGCCTGACGCGCCCAGCAGCACAGCCGCTTCGTCTTCGTTGCTCCCCTGGCTTAACATCACCGGTACCAGTTCGCGTACCACAAACGGACAGGTTACAAAGATAGTCACCAGCACCATACCCGGCCAGGCAAACATCACCTGCAGGTTGTGCTCATCCAGCCAGCCACCCAGCGGGCCGTTAGAGCCGTAAAAGAGCAGGTAAACCAGGCCTGCCACCACCGGTGAGACGGCGAAAGGGATATCCAGCAGCGTCAGCAGCATCTGACGCCCCGGGAAGGTAAAGCGCGTCACAAGCCAGGCCAGCAGCGTACCGAATACCAGGTTGACCGGCACGGTGATCAGCGCAATCAGCACCGTCAGCCAAATGGCGTGCAGCATATCCGGGTCCGCCAGGTTTTCCAGCGCGGGCATAATCCCTTTGCTGAACGCCTGCACGAAAATATAAATTGTCGGTACCACAAGGATGAGAGCAGAAACCAGCACGCCCGTACCAATCAAAAACCATTTACCCCAGTTGATGCGGGGCGCATCGTATCGCTTCAATTGAGTAACTTCCGCCATCAGTGACCTACCACACGTCGACCAAAGCGACTTTGCAGAGTGTTGATTGTGTAGAGCAGCAGCAACGATGCGGCAAGAATGACCGAGGCAATGGCGCTCGCTGCCGGGTAATCAAACTCCTGCAAACGGATAAAAATCATCAGCGACGTCACTTCCGTTTTCCACGCAATATTACCGGCGATAAAAATGACCGCACCGAACTCGCCGAGGCTACGGGTAAACGACAGCGCCACTCCCGCCATCAGTGCCGGCGAAAGCTCAGGCAGGACAACTTTACGGAAGCTCTGCCAGCGCGTAGCCCCCAGCGTTTCTGCCGCTTCTTCATATTCCGGGCCTAACTCTTCCAGCACCGGCTGTACGGTACGTACCACGAACGGAATACTGGTAAAGGCCATCGCCACCGCGATACCGAGCCAGGTATAGGTCACTTTGATGTCAAACTTCGCCAGCCACTCGCCGTACAGACCGTTTACAGAGAAAAGTGACGCCAGCGTTAAACCGGCAACGGCCGTCGGCAGTGCAAACGGTAAATCCATTAACGCGTCGAGCAGCGTGCGGCCCGGAAAACGATAGCGGGTTAAAATCCACGCCATCAGCAGGCCAAACACGCCGTTAAAAAGCGAGGCCACAAACGCCGACAGCAGCGTCACTTTATAGGCCGCAACGACCTGTGGGTTGGTGACCACTTCCCAGTACTGGGACCAGCTCATCTGCGCAAGCTGCATCACCAGCGCGCTGAGCGGCAACAACAAAATCAGGCAGACGAACAGCAGGCTGGTTCCGAGGCTTAAGGTAAACCCCGGCAGCACGCGTTTAGTCGAGAGGGCAAACATTACTTACGCCCCGCCGCCAGCAATTTGTCTAATTCACCGCCGCTGGCAAAATGCGTTTTCATCACCTCAGGCCAGGAGCCGAAATGATCCTCCACGCGGAACAGCGCGGTCTGGGGGAATTTATCTTTCAGTTTGTTCATCACGTCAGGGTTGTTCACGCGATAGTAGTAATCGGTAATGATGGTCTGCGCCTGTGGGCTGTACAGGTAGTTGAGATAGGCTTTTGCCGCTTTCTCAGTGCCGTTTGCCTGCACGTTTTTATCCACCCACGCCACCGGGAACTCGGCCAGGATGTTGGTTTTCGGGATAACGACTTCAAAGCCCTGCGCTTCATACTGTTTGCGGATGTTATTCACTTCCGATTCAAAGCTAATCAGCACATCGCCCAGACCGCGTTCTGCGAAAGTCGTGGTTGCTCCGCGACCGCCGGTATCAAACACTTCGACGTTTTTCAGGAACTGGGTCATGAACTGCTCGGTTTTGGCTTTATCGTTACCGTCTGCTTTGTCCGCTGCACCCCACGCCGCCAGATAGGTATAACGCGCATTACCGGAAGTTTTAGGGTTCGGGAAAATCAGCTTTACGTCAGAACGAACCAGATCGCTCCAGTCGTGGATATTCTTCGGATTGCCTTTACGCACCAGGAAGCCCATGGTGGAGTAGAACGGCGAGCTGTTGTTTGGTAAACGGCTCTGCCAGTCGGCCGGGATGAGCTTGCCTTTGTCATGCAGGATCTGCACATCGGTCACCTGGTTATAGGTCACCACGTCCGCTTTCAACCCCTGGAGGATCGCCAGCGCCTGTTTGGACGAACCGGCGTGAGACTGTTTAATGGTCAGCTTGTCGCCGTTATTGTCTTTCGCCCATTGCTGCTCAAACGGCGGGTTAAGGGCGGCAAACAGCTCGCGGGAGACGTCATATGAACTGTTCAGCAGCTCAGTCGCCTGCGCCTGTGCCACCAGCAGTAAACCTGCCAGTGCCAGGGATCCTTTTTTCAGTACAGTAACGGCCATTGCGCACCCTTATAAATGTGATGACTATCTTATTGTCATAATATTTATAACGAGGTCGAAAGGAGTAACGGTTTTATATACCGTTTGGTGATTTACAAGCAGAAAAGGGAATAAGGGTGAGGCCTGTTGCCCTCACCCCACCCCTCTCCCAAAGGGAGAGGGAGAAAGGGAATTACAGCGCCATCAGACGCTCAATGGATGGTGCGAAGTAGTAGCCGCCAGTGACCGGTTTGGTGAAGCGCAGCATGGCGTCACGCTTGCCGTCGGTATCGCCGAACATGCTCAGCAGCTGTTGCTCAATATTGTACAGACGCGCGCAGTAGGCGCAGAAGTAAAGGCCATGGGTTCCGCTTGCGGTGCCATACGGCAGGCTCTGGCGAACAATCTTCAGCCCTTTACCGTCTTCCTTGAGGTCAACGCGGCTCAGATGAGAGGTCACCGGGCGTACATCGCCGTCGATCTCTTCGTTGGCCTCTTTGGTACGGCCAATCATCATCTCCTGGTCCTGCACACTCATGCGGTTAAGCTGCTTAAGGTTATGCTCCCAGCGCTGAACAAATACGTAGCTGCCGCCGGCATCCACGCCATCCTTGATGACCGCCACTTCACGGCGCGTCTCTTCACCTGCCGGGTTTTCCGTCCCGTCGACAAAGCCGCTCAGGTCGCGCTCTTCCACCCAGCGGAAACCGTGGACTTCTTCCTGAACGTCAATGCTGTCACCAAACGCCGCTACCGCCGCCTGAGCAACGGAGAAGTTTACGTCGTGGCGCAGAGAGAGAATATGGATCAACACGTCGTACTGGGTTGCCGGTGCCAGACCTTTGCCGTAAGGGATAAAGTCTTTGAGCTCTTCCGCCCCTTCGCCACCGCTCAGCTGACGCCAGACGTTATTGCCAAAGGCCACCACGGCACCCAGATGGGCATCCGGGAATTTGGCCTGGAAGGTGGCCAGTTTATCCACAAAGACTTTGCTGGCCGCACGCAGGGCATCCACATCCCCTTTCACATTGGCTTCAATCCAAATCGCCGCGCGGCAATGTTCTGGCAAAATGCCACTCTGAACCTGAGACATCGCTCCTCCTGAAATAAAGATGCCACGACAACGTGGCATTGATGGCGGGTATTATACCCGGATTTCAGCGAGACGGATTGTTCAGGCGCAAATTACTGCTGCCAGATAATTTTGCTCACTTTCCAGTTTTTCAGCGTATCGTCAGACGGCATTAAGCCTTCAGGACCGCTCCAGGTTCCGGTAAAGAGGTAGCTGATGTGCTGGCTGTCCGGCGCTTTACATTGCACCGCCACGCCATCGTCTGAAGGCGCGCTGGCGCAGTTGCCGAAAGCCTGTTTATAGAGATCGCTAAACGGCGTACCAACCTTCACGCCGCTCGCCGTCGGGATGGCATCGTCCAGCACGGCAATACGGTTTACCGTGCCTTTATCGCCGTTAATCACCAGCGCCAGTTTGTCTCCCTTCAGCGCTTCGAAGTAACGCACGATAGTGCCGTTTTCAGTTTTCATGCCGCTGCGCAGACGATAGTCGCTGCTCAGGGCCGCCTGAAGCGCGTCCTGATCCAGCGCCGTCGCGGCGGTAATGTTGCCCACGCCCTGCTCGGTCACTTCCAGCGAAGAGCCAAACCAGTTCCACGGATAAGCGGCCGACCAGTTAATAGAGGAGAGCGTTGAACAGCCGGTTAACGCCAGCGGGAGAGCGCATAAAAGTAAACGCAGCGATTTCATTGAAACGTCCTTACGTGTTAAATCAACGCTTGTTGGAGTGCAGCATCGGCAAAAAGTGCCGCGTTAATCTGACTCATGCGTAAAACAGGCGCGTAAGCGGGGGTTAGTCAGCAGCCACAGCAGCGCCACGATATCGGCAACCACCAGCGCAATGCCGATGCCCGTAAGCGGTTCACCGTACCACCAGAGCACAGGCTGCCAGCAGAGCAGCGCAATCTGGGCCAGGATCAGCAGCCAGCGAAGCGCACGCCAAAGCCTTGGGATCGCCTGTCGTCGGCCGCTGCACAAAAACGTCACCACCGCCGGTACGCCCGGTAACAGGCCGAGCCAAAAGGCGTCGTGATCGGGATAAAAGAGCGTCAGTAATGTATCGCCCTGCCCGCGGGACGCGGCGGCCATGACAAACAGAAC
The DNA here is from genome assembly GCF_049237265.1 of Enterobacter cloacae complex sp. IR5384. Lineage (NCBI taxonomy): Bacteria > Pseudomonadati > Pseudomonadota > Gammaproteobacteria > Enterobacterales > Enterobacteriaceae > Enterobacter > Enterobacter cloacae complex sp. IR5384. The sequence continues at coordinate 262,572 of NZ_JBMKHJ010000004.1, forward strand.
CCAGGTGCGGGCCTGCAGCAGCAGTACGCACCAGAATAAGAAAGGCAGCCTGACACGCCCCTGCGCGTCGTAATCTGCCGGGTGGATCTCAATACTCTTCATCTTCGATCAGACGCTTACCTAAGCTCAGCACGTCAGCGTGTTCATAGCCCAGACGTTCATACATGCCCAGCACCACGTCGTTATCTTCGCGCACCATGATCTGAATTTTCGGGCAACCGCGAGCGATCAGTTTTTTCTCAAGACGATTGAGCAGCGCATTGGCAATGCCGCGCCCCCGGTATTCCGGGTGAACGCCCAGATAATAAGCAGAGCCGCGATGACCGTCGTAACCGCCCATCACCGTGCCCACCACTTCGCCGTTCACTTCCGCCACCAGAAACAGACTGACGTCGTGATTCAGCTTACGCTCAATGTCCATCTCTGGATCGTTCCACGGACGCAGCAAATCGCAGCGCTCCCAAAGGGTGATCACCTCTTCGAAATCTTCCTGGCGAAAAACGCGTATCTCCATGGTATTAACCGCCTTTTCGGGTTTAAAAACAGTGATTATGGCGCGAACAGGGCATTTAGCCAATAACCGGGGAAAATCTCGCCAAAATTTGGCATAATGTCACTTTGTCACGTATTGAAATGAAAAGTAAAACAATTCGCAATAAGGACTGTCGTAACGCTAAACGCGATACGATATAACACCAGGACCGCAATTTTTACTATTCAGGCCGCATGAGCACATTCAAACCATTAAAAGCACTCACATCGCGTCGTCAGGTTCTCAAAGCGGGGCTGGCGGCCTTAACGTTAACGGGCATCGCACAGCAGGCTCAGGCAAAAGAAGAGAGCACGCTTAAAACCAGTAACGGACACAGCAAACCCAAAGCCAAAAAACCAGGCGCGAAGCGTCTGGTCATGCTCGACCCGGGTCACGGCGGCATTGATACCGGCGCCATTGGCAAAAACGGATCAAAAGAAAAACACGTCGTGCTGGCAATTGCAAAAAATGTGCGATCGATTTTACGCAGCAACGGCATTGACGCCCGCCTGACACGCACGGGCGACACCTTTATTCCGCTGTATGACCGCGTGGAAATTGCCCATAAGCACGGTGCCGATCTCTTTATGTCCATTCACGCGGATGGCTTTACAAACCCTTCCGCCGCGGGCGCGTCGGTGTTTGCCCTCTCCAATCGCGGCGCCAGTAGCGCCATGGCGAAATATCTCTCCGACCGTGAAAACCGTGCGGATGAAGTCGCCGGGAAGAAGGCCACCGATAAAGATCACCTGTTACAGCAGGTGCTGTTCGACCTCGTGCAGACCGATACCATCAAAAACAGTCTGACGCTGGGCTCGCATATCCTCAAACGGATTAAGCCGGTGCACCGTCTGCACAGCAAGAGCACGGAGCAGGCCGCGTTCGTGGTGCTGAAATCACCGTCGATTCCGTCCGTGCTGGTGGAGACCTCTTTCATCACTAACCCGGAAGAAGAGCGTCTGCTTGGTACCGCGGCGTTTCGTCAGAAAATCGCCAATGCCATCGCCTCCGGCATCATCAGTTACTTTAACTGGTTCGATAATCAAAAAGCGCACTCCAGGAAACGTTAATGAAACCGAATGCAAAGCGGGTAAAAACCTTCCTGCTGCAGTTGCAGGATGAGATTTGCCAGAAACTGGCCGCTGCAGACGGCGGTAATTTTCAGGAAGATAACTGGCAGCGCGAGGCTGGCGGCGGCGGGCGTAGCCGTGTGTTGCGAAACGGCGGGATCTTTGAACAGGCAGGCGTCAATTTTTCCCACGTTTACGGGGAGGCCATGCCCGCTTCTGCAACGGCACATCGTCCTGAACTAGCGGGCCGCAGCTTCCAGGCGATGGGCGTTTCGCTGGTGGTACACCCGCACAACCCGTTTGTGCCAACCAGCCACGCCAACGTGCGTTTTTTCATTGCGGAAAAACCGGGGGCCGATCCGGTCTGGTGGTTCGGGGGCGGTTTCGACATGACCCCCTACTACGGCTTTGAAGAGGATGCCGTGTACTGGCATACGACCGCACGCGATCTCTGCCTGCCGTTTGGCGAAGACGTTTACCCGAAATACAAAAAGTGGTGCGACGACTACTTTTACCTTAAACACCGCGACGAACAGCGCGGCATAGGCGGGCTGTTCTTTGACGATCTGAACACGCCTGATTTTGATACCGCGTTCAGCTTTATGCGTGCGGTGGGCGAAGGCTATACCGACGCTTATCTGCCCATTGTTGAACGGCGTAAAAACAGCGACTACGGCGTGCGCGAACGTGAGTTCCAGCTTTACCGTCGCGGGCGCTACGTGGAGTTTAACCTGGTATGGGATCGCGGGACGCTGTTTGGCCTGCAAACCGGCGGGCGCACGGAGTCGATTCTGATGTCGATGCCGCCGCTGGTGCGCTGGGAGTACTGCTACGAGCCAAAAGAAGGCAGCCCGGAGGCTGCCTTGAGTGAGTTTATTAAGGTTCGGGACTGGGTTTAACCCCCCTCACCCCGGCCCTCTCCCCATGTACGGTCCGGGGACATAGTGAACACTTGTTCGGGGACATGGTAGACACTTACAACTAAGGCATAAGAACCCGTTTATGGAGTCGCTTATGCCC